>JAUUZX010000078.1 GCA_030592025.1 bacterium
GGTCGTAGCGCAGGCCCGAGGCCACGAAGACCTTCTTCACGCCATCGACCTTGCGGGCCTTGCGGTACAGGCTGATGAGGGGCCCGTGGTCCGCGTTCAGGTTGGGGCAGATCTCCGGGTACACGCAGGAGGGCCGGCGGCAGGCGGCCTCGATCTCCTTGGTCATGCAGGCCATGCGCCACATGTTGGCCGTGGGTCCGCCCAGGTCGCTGATGACGCCGGTGAAGCCCGGGGTCTTGTCGCGGATGGCGGCGATCTCCTTGAGGATCGACCCCTCCGAACGGCTCTGGATGATCCGCCCCTCGTGCTCGGTGATGGAGCAGAAGGTGCAGCCGCCGAAGCATCCCCGCATGATGTTCACCGAGTTCTTGATCATCTCGTAGGCCGGGATGCGCGCCTTGCCGTAGGAGGTGTGGGGCCGCCGGGTGAAGGGCATGTCGAAGACCGCGTCCATCTCCGGCGTCGTCAAGGGCACGGGCGGCGGGTTCAGCCAGACGTCCCGGTCGCCGTGGCGTTGGACCAGGGCCCGCGCATTGCCGGGGTTGGTTTCGGCGTGCATGACCCGGGAGGCGTGGGCGTAGAGGACGGGGTCGTCAACGACCTGCTCGAAAGCGGGGAGGCGGATCACGGACCGCGAGCGTTCCTTCCAGCGGTCCCGCACGTCGGCCGGGGCTTCCTTCAGCGCGACGGGGGGCGGTGGCGCCGCCTTGTCGCAATCCGCCGTCTCCCAGGCGTAGGGGTCGGCGTGGTCGATGATCTGCCCCGGGGTGTCCAGGTCGGTGGAGTCCATCTCGACGTAGCCCGACGGCACCTCCTTGCGCATGAAGGCGGTGCCGCGGATGTCGGTCAGGTCGCCGATGGCCTCGCCGGCCCCCAGTCGTTGGGCGATCTCAAGGATCTGCCGCTCGCCGTTGCCGTAGACGAGCAGGTCGGCCTTGGCGTCCACCAGGGCCGAGCGTCGGACCTTGTCGGACCAGTAGTCGTAGTGGGCGATGCGGCGCAGGCTGGCCTCGATGCCGCCGATGATGATGGGCACGCCCTTGCAGGCCTCGCGGCAACGCTGGGCGTAGACGAGCACGGCGCGGTCAGGCCGTTTGCCGCCCTCGCCGCCGGGGGTGTAGGCGTCGTCCGAGCGCACCTTGCGGCTCGAGGTGTAGCGATTGACGTGGGAGTCCATGTTGCCGGCGGTGATGCCGAAGAAGAGGTTCGGCTCGCCGAGGATCCGGAAGGGGTCGGCGCTGTGCCAGTCCGGTTGGGAAATGATGCCGACGCGGAAGCCCTGGGCCTCGAGGGCCCGCCCGACAACGGCCATGCCGAAGCTCGGATGGTCGATGTAGGCGTCGCCGGTGACGATGATGATGTCGCAGGCTTCCCAGCCGAGGTGGTCCATCTCGGCCCGGCTCATGGGCAACTCGGGCGCGATGCCGAACGACGCCGCCCAGTAGGGGGCCCGTGAGAACAGCGGCGTTGCCGATCGCGGAGTGGGGGAACCCATGGAGAACCGCCTGCCAGGGAAGGGTTTCGGGACGCAGTACGCTGGTCCACACGAAAACGGGATCGGGAGGCTGCGTCAAGGGAATCGGTGTCAGTCGGTGTCCATGTGCAGCAACCGCTGCACGGTGCGTTTTGCGCGGAAGCCGATGCTTCGTCGCCAGCGCAACAGCTCCAGCAGTTCCGGCACCGCGGCCCGGCCCGCCTCGTAGCCCCGGGCGTGGGCCCGGCCGCCGTGGGCGAAGTCGGCCCAGTGGTAGTCGGTGACGTCCGGGCGGATGGTGTAGTCGGCGTCCTGCAGGACGAAGCGGTTGAGCCGCTGGCGGGCGACGGTGTTGGAGCGCAGGATCATGTCCAGGCCGGTGCCGAGCTGGATGTCGTCGAAGGCGGGGATGTCGACCGCGATGATGACTTCGGCACCCAGGTCGCGGCAGGCCTCGACGGGGACGCGGAAGGGCCCGCCGCCGTCGCAGATGACCTTGCCGTCCTGCTCCAGCGGGGGGAAGACCGACGGTATGGCGCTGCTGGCGTACACACCCTCCACCACGGACCCGCTGGCGAAGACCTCCATGCGGCCGGCGATCAGGTCCAGGGCCACGGCGGCGAAGGGGATCGTGAGGTCGGCGAAGTCGGCGTCGCCGAAGAGGTTCGTCAGGGGCGCGCGCAGGCGTTCGGCGTCCTGCTGGTAGGGGCGGGTCACGGTCTTGACGGCGATGAGCTTGCGCTGCATGAAGTCGAAGACGCCGGTCAAGCGGCTCTGGGAATCGCGGTCCTCGTTCTCGTCGCGGGGGACGAAGGGCGCCCAGTAGGACGCGAACTCGGGGTTTTCCACGTAGGCCAGCAGGCGCTCCCACACCCGTTCCGGGTCGGGTTCCTGGGCGTACAGACCGCCGACGATGGCGCCCATGCTGGTGCCCGCCACCAGGTCGGGACGGATGCCGACTTCCTCGAGGGCCTGGAGCACGCCGGCATGGGCGAGGCCGCGGGCGCCGCCGCTGCCGAGGGCGAGACCGATCCGAAGGGGTGGGGACATGGTGCCGCTGCCTCCTTGCGCGGGTTGGGCCACAAGCATAGCAGACCTCGCCATGACGCGGTACCGATGATTGCCGGGTGCGGGTCGTCTTTGACGGCGCCGGATCCGATGCTTAGCATTGGCCGGTGAGGTTCGGCCCGGCGCCGGGCCGTCGATTCGACGCCAGCCAGGACGGTACCGAGAATGTCCGACAAGCCCGCCGAAGAAACCCGCGAACCGGAGTCCCCCTTCCTGGTCGAGCGCCTCATGCGCCAGGCCCGGCTCGAGATGGACGAAGAGGGCGAGTACGCCTCCGAGGAGGACTTCCGCGACGCGGTCGTCGGCACCCTCGACGCTGATCTCCAGGAACGTCGCGTGGCGGCCCTGGAGAATAACCCCACCGAACTGGCCCAGGAGCTGGCCTACCGGAGCTACGAGGCGGACGACAGCGACGCGGCCCTCGAATCGGCTGAGCGCGCCCTCCAGCTCGACCCCGAGAATTGCGACGCCCTGACCGTCCGCGCCTTCCTCACCTGCGAGGACATGGGCGAGCTCATCCACCAGTTGGAGCACGCGGCCACCTGCGGCGAGAACCGTCTGGGCGAGGAATTCTTCGCGGAATTCATGGGCGACTTCTGGCCCATGGTCGAGGCCCGGCCCTACATGCGGACCATCAAGCAACTGGCCGAGGTCCTGTGGTCCGTCGGCCGCCGCCTGGACGCCGTGGCCCACTACGAGAACCTGATGGACCTGGACCCCGACGACCACATGGGCAACGCCGCCCTTCTGCTGGGCAACTACCTGGCCATAGGCGAGATCCAGCGCTCCTGGGATTTGCTGGAGGACAACGACGACGGCGGCGCGGTCATGTCCTGGGCCTGGGTCCTGCTGCTGGTGCTCACCGAGGACGAGGAGGCCGCCCGGGATTCCCTCATCCAGGCCATGGAAGCGAACCCCTACGTGGCGCCCTGGCTGGTCGGGTTCGGCGAGCCCGAAGTGGAGAGATCCGTTGACCCCTGGGTTGCTCCCGGCAGCGAGGACGAGGCCCACATCTGCGTCGACATCCTGGGGGAGGCCTGGCTGCGCGTGCCGGACGCCCAGTGGTGGCTCCACGACGTACTTGTAGATCTGGGCCTGCTCGACGCTCCCGAGGACGAGGCGGACCCCGCCCCGCGGGCGCCGGTGAACTGACCGCACCGCGGTCCTCAAACCGTCCCGCCCGCGGACCCCGCCCCGCGAATCGTGTTATCATGATGAAGCATCGGCGGCCCTGGAGTCGTCGGAACACGACGCTCCCGGGAGAGGTCCATGATCCGGTCCCTTGTTTTCCATATCCTCGTTGCGGTCGTCCTCGTGAACGGAGGGCCGGCCCCCGCTGCGGCCCCTCCCGACGGGATCTCCCCCCGCCTCGCCTCTGCCCTGGACAGGACCGGCCACCAAGCCTACCGGCATGATGGTCGCCTCCTCGTCTGGGTCCACTTCCACCCGCGCGACCTGGATGCCGTGACCCTGGACGCCGCGCTGATCGCCGCCGCCGCCGACCTCGATCCCCGCGCGGCAGCACGCCGGGCCCGGGTCCTGGGGGCGAACCGTGTCGTCGGCCTGGAAGATCTGCCGGTGAACACCGTCGGCCTGGCGACCGTTCGGGCCACCGGCGCGACCTGGCGCCACAGCAGCCGCTGGCTCAACGCCGCGAGCTTCCTGGCCACCTCGAACCAGGTGCGGACCCTGGCCGCGTTGCCGGAGGTCCGCCGGGTCGCCCTCGTCGCCACCTACCGCCGCCCCGCCCCGGACCTGACCGCGATCCCGCCGCCGCCGGCGGACAAGACCCTGGCCTGGACCCTCGACTACGGCACCAACCTGGCGGCCATGGAGCAGGCCAACGTGCCGCCGGCCCACGAGGCGGGCCTCAGTGGCCGCGACGTGGTGGTGGGGGTGCTCGACTCGGGCTTCCGCACCACCCACGAGGCTCTGCGCTTCATCCCCGTCCTCGACGCCTGGGACTTCGTCAACGGCGACGGCATCGTGGACAACGAGGACGGCGACCCCGTGAGTTCGCGCAGCCACGGCACCATGGTCCTGTCCACCCTCGCGGGCCACCACCCCGGCGATCTGGTGGCGCCGGCCTTCGGCGCTTCGGTGCTCCTGGCCAAGACCGAGGACGTCGCCGTGGAGGTGCCCCTGGAGGAAGACAACTGGGTGGCGGGCCTGGAGTGGGCCGAGGCTCGGGGTGCGGACCTCATCACATCTTCGGTGGGCTACACCGACTGGTACGAGTTCGCGGACCTGGACGGCAACACGGCGGTCACGACCATCGCCGCCGACTTGGCCGTGGCCCGCGGTCTCATCGTGGTCACGGCGTCCGGGAACACCCGGGCGACCACGGGCATGCTCATCGCGCCGGCGGACGGCGACAGCGTCATCACCGTGGGGGCCGTCGATCCCGCGGGCCTGGTGACGTCCTTCTCGGCGCCCGGCCCCACCTTCGACGGTCGCACCAAGCCCGATGTGGCGGCTCTGGGCCTGGGAAACTGGGTGGCGAACCCCGGCGACGACCGCGGCTACGGCGCCGTCAGCGGCACCTCGTTCTCGACGCCGCTCACCGCCGGCGTCGTCGCGCTCATGATCGAACGGGCCCCCTACCTGAGCCCCGTCGAGGTGCGGACCGCCCTGCGTGGGTCGGCGTCCCAGGCCGGCAGCCCCGACAACGACCTGGGCTGGGGTGTCATCGACGCCTGGGCGGCGGTGACCTGGTACGGCCCCGTCTTCTCCCACCAGCCCCTGGGCGACACCGAGGATACCTCGGGGCCCTACGCGGTCACGGCCACCGTCACCGCCCGCGCCGGGCTGGTCCCCGCAACCCTGGCCCTCGTCCACCGCGGCAACGGCGGCTCCTGGCAGTCCGTGACCCTGGCGCCCGGCGTCGGGCCGGATCTCTGGCAGGCCGACGTCCCCGCCCAACCCGCCGGCACAGTGGTGGATTACCACCTGACGGGTGCCGACCTCGAGGGGCACGTCATCACCCACCCGGTGCGGGCCCCGGCCCGTTTCCACACGTTTCGCGTGGGGCCGGACGTCACTCCGCCGGTGATCGTCGACGTGCCCCTGGGCAACACGACCATCCACTACTGGCCGCCCGTGGTGCGCTGCACGGTCACCGACAACCTGGGCGTGGCCGGTGTCGACCTGGTCTACCGGCGCAACGGGGGCCCCGAGCAGGGACCGTTCCCCATGGCCGACCTGGGTGAGGGCGCCTTCGAACTGCCCTTCCCCCGGGACATCGCGGGGGTGGTCGCCGGCGACGTCTACAGCTACAATTTCGCGGCTCGCGACGTGGCGTCGGTGCCCAACACGACCCTCCACGGCCCGCGCTCGTTCGCCGTGAACGATGTGGCCGTCTCCGACACGGTGCTCACCGTCGCGTCGCCGGTGTCCATCCCCGATGTCGGGGGAGGGGACGCGGTGTCCCTGCTGACTGTCACCGAGGCCGTCGCGGGCACCCTCGTGCATCTCGAGGTGGACATCGACCTCACCCACCCGGACGTGGGCCAGCTCGTGGTCACCCTGGAATCCGTGAGCGGGGCCGTGATCACCCTGCACAACCGCACCGGAGCAGGCACGGCCGACCTCGTCGGCAACTGGCCCCGGACCCTCGTGGTCGATGGTCCCGGAGCGCTGGCCGATGCCCTCTGGATGTCCAACGCCGGCACGTGGCTGCTGCGGATCTCGGACCAGGTGAATGGCGCAACGGGGACCCTCAACAGCTGGAGCCTGCGCTTCACGGTGAGCGACACCCTCAGCGACACCCCCGATGTGCCCGTGGCGATGAACCGCCTGCTGCCCAACGTGCCCAACCCGTTCAACCCGGGCACCCGCATCGCCTTCGAATTGGCGGCCGGGGGCCGAACGCGACTGGCGATCTACGACGTGCGTGGTATGCTGGTCCGCGAACTGCTGGACACGAACCTGGCGGCCGGTCCGCACCACGCCATCTGGGACGGGCGCGACGGGGCGGGTCGGGAGATGGGCAGCGGGGTGTACCTCGCCCTCCTCCGCGGCCGGGACTTCTCCCGCGAACGCAAACTCACTCTCGTGCGCTGAGCCCGCCTCTGGCGGGCCCACCTCGGATCGGGACAGGACATGGCCAAGACGACCACCCGTTTCTACTGCAAGGATTGCGGCCACGAGGAGCTGCGCTGGCTGGGCCGATGCCCGGGCTGCGGCGCCTGGAACACCCTGGCCGAAATGAAGATCGTCCCGACCGGCAGCGGGTCCAAGGGCGCGCGGGGGTTCAGGGCCGGTA
>JAUUZX010000023.1 GCA_030592025.1 bacterium
CCCTCGCCGGGCCGGAGGACATCACCGCCTGGTTGGACAGCGACGTGAAGCCGGGCAGCCTGTTGGTGACCCTCGGCGCCGGGGACATCGGGCGCGAGGTGGCGGGCATCTGCCGTCACCTGTCGGCGCGCGGGGAAGCCTGAGCGCCGTGGCGGGGGGGCACACGTCAGCCTCGGAGGGGTCCTTCGCCCACCGCCGCCGCGAGCCGCGTCCCCTGGGGCCGCGTCTGCAACGGCTGGGGTTCGTGGTCGGTGCCCTGGCCGTGGTCGTGGGGGGGCTCTGGTGGGCCGACGACACCGACGTCTTCGCGATCACGAGGGTGGAAACCGGCGCCTACCGCTACACCGAACAGGTGGCCCTGGACGCCCAGCTCGCCGAACTCCTGGGGCGGCGCCTGTGGCTGCTGCGGACGGATGAGATCGTGGCGTCGGTCGAGAGCCTGCCGTGGGTCCGTCGCGTCAGTGTGCGGCGGCGATTGCCGGCGACCCTCATGCTGGAACTGGAGGAGTGGCGGCCGCTGCTGGCCGTGGCGACGGCGGGTGCGGCGGACCACCAGCACGTGATGCTGGAGGACGGTCGCGTCGTGATCTTCCCCGAGCACCTGGCGGCGCCGGCGCTGCCGGTCCTGTTGGGGGTCGAGACGGCGAGGGACTCCACGGGAGCGGAGCGCCTGGACGTTGCCCAGCGGGACCTGGTCCTCGATCTGATCGCGGCCGTGGAGGCCTCGGGGCTGGAATCGGCGTGCCCGGTCGATTTTCTTGTTGCCCGTGACGGTGGATTCGCTATCGTCCTGCAGGACGGCGCGGGCAGCCTGCTCGTCGGTCGCGAGGATTTCCGCGATCGACTCGCCCGCTACCTGGTTGCGCGCGACCATCTCGAGGCGGGACTCGAGGTGGATCTGCGGTTCCGCGACCGCGTCACCGTGCGGCGACCGGAGCCCTGATCCCCACGCCGCAGCGGACCGAGGGAACGGTTCGCGGATCCGCATCCGGAAGGAACCCTTATGAGCCAGGGCAGATTGATCGTCGCGTGTGATTTCGGCACCACTTCCCTGCGCGCCCTGGTGACGGAGATCGGTGCCGACGGCGCCCTCGATATCGTCGGCTGCGCCGAGGAGCCGGCCGAAGGATTCCAGGACGGCGACTTCGTCAACCTCGCTGCCGGAAGCCGCTGCATCGCCCGGGCCATGCGCGCCCTCGAGGCCGACAGCGACATCTACGTCACTGGTTTTACCTACAGCGTCGCCGGCTCCCACCTGCGGAGCGTCCGGGCCACGGCCCAGGTGCCCATCGGGCCCGGCCCTCGGCCCATCCGCGCCGAGGACGTGGACGAGGCCCGCAACCGCACGCGCTCCATGGCCCTGCCCTTCGATCACCGTATCCTGACCATCACCCCCGTTGAATTCTCCGTTGATCGCGTGCGCGGCATCGTCGATCCGGTGGGGAGGGTGGGCAGCCAGCTCGAGATGCAGGCCCACCTCATGACCGGGTCGCGCAGCGTGCTGCACAACCTGGAGAACGCCATCGAGACCGCGGGCTACCGTCCTCTCGGTGAGGAGGTCGACGTACTCGCCGCCAGCGCCGCCCTGCTCACCACGGCCGAGCGGGCCGACGGCGTCATGCTCGTGGACATCGGCGGGCACGCCACGAACTGGGCGGTGTTCCGGGACGGCGCGGTGCTGTCCTGCGGATCGGTTCCCCTGGGCGGGCACCACCTGACCAGCGACCTGGCCCACGGCCTGCGGGTGACGGCGGAGATCGCGGAGGATGTCAAGCGGCAGCGCGGCGTCGTGCTGCGCAGCCTCGTGGACCAGGTGCCCATCGACGTGCTCTTCGAGGAGGACCGGCCCGAGGAAACTCCGGGTCTGGTGGCCGCCATCCTGGAGCCCCGGTGCGAGGAAATCTTCGCCTTCGTCAAGAAGGACTTCGGGGACGCGCGGGAACTGGCCGGCCTTGCCGGCGGCATCGTCCTTACGGGGGGCGGCAGCCGTTGCGAGGGGACACCCCAGCTCTGCGAGGAGATCTTCGACCTGCCGGCCCGGACGCGGTACCTGTGCCCGGATCAGCGGGGGGCCGAACGTCTGCCCCCGGGTCAGTGGGCCACGGTTCTGGGTCTGAGCTGCTGCATGGCCCGCGATACGGCCGATGCCGGCGCCGTCGAGGAGGCGGACGGCGGTCTGAAGCTGTTCGACCGTGTGCGCAACATGTTCCGCCCGCGGAGCCGGGCCATGGCCTCGGAAGGATGATCGTGGCTTCGTGTGCATTTTTGCTTGGCGGTCCTTCCCCGATGTGATACATAGGGAATCAAGGACCGACAAAGACATCGCCCAACTCAGGGAGGAGGCGGGTGCCATGATGTTCGAATTCGCTGAAAAGGCAGAACGCCTGGCAGACATCAAGGTTGCCGGGATCGGTGGTGCCGGAGGCAACGCCGTAGGTAGGATGATCGAGGCCGGGCTCACCGGCGTCGAGTTCCTGGCCGTCAACACGGACCTGCAGGCCCTCAAGGAATCCCCCGCCCACAACGCCATGCAGATCGGAGCCCTCCTGACCAAGGGTCTGGGTTCGGGTGGCAATCCCCCCACCGGGGAAGCGGCTGCCGAGGAGGATCGCGAGCGTCTCGCCGCGGCCCTGGCCGGCGCCGACATGGTCTTCGTCACCGCCGGCATGGGTGGTGGCACCGGGACGGGAGCGGCGCCCATCGTGGCCGACATCGCCCGGGAACAGGGTGCCCTGACCGTGGGCATAGTCACCCGGCCGTTCCTCTTCGAGGGGGCGGTGCGCCTGGCCCAGGCCGACGCCGGCGTGGAGCGCCTGCGGGCGGCGGTGGACACCCTCATCACCATCCCCAACCAGCGCCTGCTGGAGATCGTGCCCCCGAGCACGAGCATGCACGAGGCCTTCCGCATCGCGGACAACGTCCTCTACGAGGCGACCCGCGGCATCTACGAGATCATTTCCCGCCACGACCACGTGAACCTGGACTTCGCCGACGTCAGCACGGTCATGCGCGGCATGGGCGAGGCCATGATGGGCACGGGCCGGGCCGAAGGGGAGAACCGCGCCGTCGAGGCGGCGCGCGCGGCCATCAGTTCGCCGTTGTTGGAGGACGTCGACATCGCCGGGAGCCAGGCCGTACTGGTGAACGTGCTGGGCGCCGAGGTCGGTCTGCAGGACACGGCCGCGGCCATGCAGTTCGTCCAGGAGGCCGCGGGCCCCCAGGCCCATGTCATCTTCGGCTACGGCGTGGACGAATCCCTCGGCAACGAACTCCAGGTGACGGTCATCGCGACGGGCTTTGCGGGCGCGGAGTTCCCGCGGCCGGTGTCGGTGCGGCAGGCGGCCCGGGTCGAGACCCCGGAAGTGGTGGCACCCGAACCGGAGCCCATCGAGGTTGCCGAAGACATGACAGTGGCCGAGGACGTGACGGTGGAAGAGGACATGACGGTGCACGAGGAACCGGTGGCCGTGGGGGAGCCCGCGCCCGAGCCGGAGACCCCCTGGGAGCCGCCCGCGTTGAAGGAGATGGAGGCGAACGCGCCCTCGGCGGCCCATGGGCCGGCGGCGACGGTAGCCGAGGTGGCCGCCACCGACGACATCTTCCCGGGTTCGGCCGCTGCGACCGTCGCTGAGGACGTGCCGCCGTCGCCGCCGGAGCAGGCGTTCCTGCGCCGGGTGGGCACGCGGGCCATCGGTGAGGTGGAGGTGCCCCGCGCCGAGAACGCCACGCCACCGCCGAACCGGGGCACGCCGACGGGGCTGCGCCCCGAACTCCCGGGCGAGGATCTGAACGCCCCGGCCTACAGTCGCAAGTACATGGACTGAGATGGCACTCCTTGATCGATTCCTCGGCGGGGGGCGCGAGCGCGCCCTCGCCGATGGCATCGCCCTGTTCGAGGAGGGCCGTTACGCCGAAGCCGTGGCCAGCCTGCGTCTGGTCGCCCGCCGCAAATCCGTGCCCGCCGGTTCCCTCGCCGCCTACCACTTCCGCCAGGCCCTGCTCGCCGAGGGGCGCCGTCTGCTGCGCCTGGGTGATGCCGGGCAGGCCGTGCCACTCTTTGCGGAAGCCGCCGAGATCTGGGACCGCTACGCCGATCTGCATTTTCTGCTCGGGTCGGCCCGGGGGCTGGACGGGGCATGGGACACCGCCCTTTCCCGGTCCCGCGTTGCTCTGCGGCTCAACCCCGATTACATCGAGGCCCGTCTGTTGGAGGCGGCATCCCTGCAGGCGTTGGAGCGGCCCCGTGAGGCGGCGGCCAGTCTCGACGCGCTGCTCGAGTCCGGGCGGCGGATTCAGCATTGGGTCATCGAGCGCCTCGCCATGCCCCAGGGGTACGCGGCGGAGAACCTGCCGACGAACCTGAAGGACCTCCTCGTGGCCGCGAGCAGTGGCCAGTCGGAGAAGGAAGAGGTGGCAGCCGCCGTGGCCCTCTGCCGGGCCGGTCGCTGGGAGGATGGTCTCGAACGCTTCGGCGATCTCGTCGCCCGGCAACCCCGCTACCCCGATTACCGCACTCGGCACGCCGCCGCGCTCTTCCAGTTGGGACGGGGGGGCGAGGCCCTGGGCGAGATCGACGCCGCGCTGGCCCTCAATGAGGACTACCGTCTGGCCTCGGACCTCAAGGCCCTCATCCTGGCCGACAGGGGGCAGGTGGCCGAGGCTCGACGTTGCCTGAGCGAGGCGGATGACCACCAGCCCGATGGGGGAGCAACCGCCCACTCCCATGAGGATCTTTTCGGCGCCTACCTGCGGGGGGTCCTGGCGTTGCTGACGGGCCACGCGGACGAGGTGCCCGGTCGCCTGGCCGGCTGGACCGATCTCGTGCACGGCTTCGGACGGGCCGAACTCCTGCTGGCGGCGGCGGAGAGCTTGAACATGGCCCCGGATGCTTGCGGCGAACGTCTGGCGGCCCTGGCCCGGGAGTGGAGCGGCGAATCCGTGTACCGCTGGCTTTGGGCGTGCCATCTGCTGGAGACGCAACGCTACCACGACCTGGCGGACGCGCTCACCCGCTGGCCCGCTCCCCCGGATGGGGGGCGGGACTGGCGCCCCCTTTACCTCGAGGGCCATCTCGCCGTGTGTCAGGGGCGCGTGCCGGCTCTCCCGGACCGGGCGCCCATGGCGGAGACCGGCGCGATCGCGACTCCGCTGTCCGAGGGCGTTGCTCCCGGCCCCCAGGCCTGGACCTTTCTGGTGGCGCGCATGTGTTTCCTCCAGGGGGAAGACGAAGCCTGTTGGCAGCACTGCCGGGACCTGGTCGACGGCGGGGTGATCACCGAGCGCCTGGCGCGGCTGCAACTGGCGGCGGCGGTGGGGGTGCCCGGGGAGGAAGTGGACCGGTGGACGGAGGGGGTGCCCTGGCCCGACTCGTGCCTTCCGGGGCTCGTCTGCGGCGATCGACGAGGAGGCGGCGATACGACGGTTGCCGCACTGGAAGCCCAGGCACGTCTCCATCCGGAAGACCTGCGGGTGAACTGGTTGTCCCCGGGGTTCTGGTTGGGCCCCGTGCGGGGCTGGATCGCCTAGGCGGGTTGGGCGGCGTTGCTCTTGGCGACGAGTTCCTCGACCTTTGCCGTCAACGCCTCGAGATCGTAGGGCTTGCTCATGTAGGCGTCGGCCTGGTACTGGAAGCCGCGGATCCGGTTGCGCTCGTCCTCGCTGGCGGTGAGGATGAGGATGGGGACGCTCCGCAGATCGTCGATGCAGCGGGCGCGCTTCAGGAAACCGAAGCCATCCATGACCGGCATCATGAGATCCAGGATGACGCAGTCAGGGGTCTGTTCCCGGAGGGCAGCGAAGCCTGCCGCACCGTTCTCGGCCTCCCGAACCTCGAAGCCCTGGGACCGCAACTGCAGACGCAGGATCTTGCGCAGATCGGCGTCGTCCTCGACCACCAGGATTCCCGGTTTCGTTACGTCGCTCATGGTCCTATCATTCCCTTTGACATCCTGAGCGCCGCGGCGGAACGCGCGCGACGTGTTTGGGTAGAATGATCGGCCATCCAGCGGCCGACTTGACCCCGGAACCACACGAGGAGCTTGTTTTGAACCAACAGCCCCTGCATCGCCGCCGTTTTTGCCCGCCCAGCCGTCTCGTGGCGGTGGTGTGGGGCCTGGTCCTGGTTGCTACCGCGGCGCTTGCGGTCGACGATGATCCCTGCGCCCGGGGCCAGAAGCTCTACCGGGCCGGTGAGTTCGACGCGGCACGGGAGGCCTTGACCGCCTGCCTCGAGACGACCGGCGACCAGGTCGAGATCCTGCTGCCCCTGGCCATCATGGACCTGCGCGAGAGGAATCTGCCCCGCGCCGTGGACCTGGTGAAGCGCGCCGTGGTGGTCGCGCCCGAGGACCCGGACGCGTACTACTGGTATGGTCGGGCCCTGCTGCGCAGCGGACGCACCGCCGAGGCCCGCGCCCAGTGGGAGAAGGGGATGGGCTTTTCCGTCGAGCACGTGGGCCTGCTCGAGGGCCTGGCCCGGCTCTCCCTCTCCGAGGGTGAGGCAGCCAAGGCCTACAACCTGCTGACCCAACTCCAGCGCCAGGGCGTGGACGATGGCTGGCTGCACCACCTGCTGGCGGAAATCGCCGCGGGCAAGGGCCTGTGGGAGCCGGCCCTGAGCCATCTCGAGGATGCCATGGCGCGGGACGAGCCCAACCTCGAGGACCTGATCATGGCCTCGGAGTTGGCGGTGGTCGCCCAGCAGCCGGACAAGGCCCTGGTCTTCGGGCGCCGGGCGGTGGCCCACTCGGCCGAGGCGCGGTCCTACGGCACCCTGGGCGAGACCTTCTTCGCCCTCGACGAGGTCGACTCGGCCCTGGTCTACCTGCGTCTGGCCGTGGCCCTGCCCGGCGCGGCATCGCGGTACAGCTTCAACCTGGCCAACGCCCTCGAGGTGGCGGGCCTGTTCAGCGAGGCCGGTGAGCAGTTTCGTGCCTACGTGGCCGCCGAACCCGACGACCCCGCGGGGCACTTCAACTACGCGATCCACCTGGACAAGGGTGGCCGGTCCGTGGATGCGCTGGCGGAATTGGCGAAGACCATCGAAGTGGAGCCGGGCCACCTGAATGCCCGGGTGATCCGCACCCAGATCCTGGAGGGTCTGGGTCGCTGGGACGACGCCCTGGCCGAGGTCGAGGCCCTGCGGGAATGGGATCCGCGCAGCGCCGCCGAGTTGCGGGAGTGGTCGCGTCGTCTGGAGACGCTGCAGGCCGCGGCCCTGGCGGCCCACGATGAGGGCAAGGTCCACCTGCTGTACATGGTGGTGAGCGATCCCGAAGTGCTGGAGCGGGTGGAGGCCGAGTTGACCGAAGGCGTTGATTTCAGCGACGTGACCATGCGTTATTCGGAGGGGCCGGCCGCGGCGAGGGGCGGGGATATCGGTTGGATCCGGCCCGCGGAGATGGTTGAACCCCTGCGCGGCGCCATCGAATCACTGTCCGAAAATGAGATAAGCCCTCCGACCATGTCGAGAGGGCTGTATCATCTGTTCAAGCGGGTCCCCTGAGGGTGACCTGGTCCCGTGAAGGCGGCCGGATCCCCTGAAGGCAACCGGGTCGTTCTAGACGACTTTCTTCACCGTGCCGGTACGGATGCAGCGGGTGCACACATAGCCGCGCTGGACCTTGCCGTCCTGCTCGAACCGGATCTTTTGCAGATTGGGCAACCAGCGGTGCCGCGTCAGGTTATGGGCATGGCTGACGCGGTTGCCGTACTGGGGGCCCTTGTTGCAGACAGAGCATTTCCTGCTCATGGGACTATCCTCCACGAGTTGAATTCCAAGGCAAGGCAATTTAACATCCTACTCCCGTTGCAGCAAGAAAGTATTCGTTGCGAGGCCCCGGCATGAAACCAGCGATGGAACTCCAGACAGCCGTCCAGTACCTCAAAGGGGTGGGGCCTGCCCGCGCCCGCGCCCTGGAGCGGTTGGGCATCGGGACCGTGGGCGACCTCCTGGCCCACTACCCGCGCCGTTGGTTCGACCGCAGCCGGACGGTGCCCATCGGCCGGACCGCAGCGGGGCAGGACGTCACCATCCAGGGCGAGGTCCTGACCGTCGGCGAGCAGCGCACCCGTCGCGGCGGCACCCTGCAGACGGTGACCCTGGGGGACGACACCGGTGTCGTCTTCTGCGTGTGGTTCAACCAGCGCTACGTCCTGAAACAGTTCCGGCCCGGGCGCCGGGTGCTGGCCAGCGGCATCATCCAGTTCCGGGGCGGCCAGCGCCAGCTCGCCCACCCGGATTTCGAGATCCAGGAGGGCGAGGGGCCGGGGGCCGGGCTCCACACGGGTCGCCTCGTGCCGGTGTACGGCCTGACCTCCGGCGTGGGGCAGCATTGGCTGAGGGGGCTCGTCCACCAGGTCCTCCACGAGACCGGGCTGGTCTTCGACGAGATCCTGCCCGCGGCCCTGCGCCGACGTCACGACCTGCCGGGCCGCCGGCGGGCCCTGGAGGACATCCATTTCCCTGCGGACGCCGTCGCCCTGGAAGCGGCGCGGCAGCGTCTGGTCATCGAGGAGATCTTCGGCATCCAGGTGCTCATGGCCCTGCGCCGCGAGGACCGGCGCAACCGCGCCGGGGTGCGGCTCGACCGCCCCGGCGATCTCACCCGGCGCATGGTCGAGGCGCTGCCCTTCTCCCTGACCGGCGCCCAGCGCAAGGTGCTGGCGGAGATCCTGGCGGACCTGCGCTCCGGCGGCGTCATGCACCGCCTGCTCCAGGGGGATGTGGGCTCGGGCAAGACCCTGGTGGCCCTGGTGGCGGCCCTCTTCGTCATCGAGCAGGGGTGGCAGGCCGTGCTCATGGCCCCGACGGAGGTGCTGGCCCGGCAGCACGGCGACACCCTGCGCCGCCTCACCGACCCCCTGGGCGTGACCGTCGAGACCCTCACCGGGTCCACCGGCGCCAAGGACCGGCGCGCCATCCTGGCGGGGGCGGCGGCCGGCGAGATCGATCTCCTGGTGGGGACCCACGCGGTGCTCAACGACGATGTTGCCCTGCCGCGGCTGGCCCTGGCCGTGGTGGACGAGCAGCACCGCTTCGGCGTGCGTCAGCGGGGCCGTTCGACGGGCGGGGCCGACGATGAGCAGTCGACCCATGTCCTGGTCATGAGCGCGACGCCCATCCCGCGCAGCCTGTCCCTCACCCTGTACGGCGATCTGGACCTGTCGATCATCGACGCCCTGCCCGCCGGACGTCAGCCGATCACGACGACCCTCGTGCGCGCGGGCCAGGAAGCCCAGGTGTGGGCGGCGGTGGAGGAGGCGGCGGCGCGGGGACGGCAGACCTACGTGGTCCATCCCGTCATCGAGGAGACCGAGGGCCAGGACCTGAAGGCCGCCGAAGCCGAGTTCGCCCGCCTGGGCAGCGAGGTGCTGCCGGACCTGCGTCTGGCCCTGCTCCACGGCCGCCTGAAGCCGCGGGAGAAGAACGAGGTCATGGCCGCCTTCGCCGGGGGCGACATCGATGTGCTCGTGGCCACGACGGTCGTCGAGGTGGGATTGGACGTGCCCAACGCCACGGAAATGGTCATCCACAACCCCGAGCGCTTCGGCC
>JAUUZX010000258.1 GCA_030592025.1 bacterium
GATGGTTCTCCTCGTTCTGGTCGTCGCAACCGCCGGTCGCCGAACCGATCCCTTGCGCCTGCTGGGCCTGCTGTTCTGGGCCATGGTCGTCTGGGACCCGGCGCGGATCCTGGACATCGGGTCGTTGCTGTCCTACAGCGCCGCGGTGGGGATCCTCACCGTCAGTCGACTCACCAACGGCTTCACCTGGACGGGGCGTCGCCGGTGGGACCTGGTGCTCGGCGGCCTCGGCGTGAGCATCGCGGCCCAGTGGGCCACCCTGCCCCTGATCGCCGACGCCTTCGGACGCATCAATCTCTGGTCGCCCATCGCCAACGTCGTGGCGGTCCCGGTGTTCGGCGTCCTGGTGGGACTCCTCGCCGCCGCCCTGGCCCTCGCCCAACCCCTGCCCTGGGTCGCCGAGGGCCTCGCCGGTGTGGGGTGGGTGCTGGCACGTGGTCTCGCCGGGCTCGCGGCCTGGGTCGGCAGCGGCGCCGGCGGTGCGGTCGGGATGCCCGCGGTGACGGGTTGGGCCATGGCAACGTGGGGGCTCCTCGGGGTTCTTCTGGCCTGGTGCGCCCACCGGCGGTACCTGGTCGTCCTGCCCCTCCTGTTGGCCGCCGGCGTGGGGGTCTTCGGACCGGCCGCTCGCCATTTGCCCGGTACCGACGGGCCCGTCGTCCACGTGTTCGACGTGGGGCAGGGGGACTGTTCCCTCGTCGTCTTCCCCGACGGATGGAGCGCCCTCATCGACGCGGGTGACGCGCCGCGCCGCGGCGGCCCCCGTGCCGGACCCTTCGCGCGCAACGTCGCGCCCTGGCTCGCCCGGGAAGGGTGGCGAAGTTTCGACGCCGTGGTGCTCACCCACGGGCACCGTGACCACACGGGCGGTGCGCCCGAAGCCGACCGGCTGTTCAACCCCCGCCGGTGGTGGTCCGGGGGTCGGGCCGGCTCCTACCTCGAGGGCGTAGGGGATCTCTGGTGGAGTTCCCTGGCCGTCGAGGACACGCTCCACGTCTGGCGGGAATGGTGCCTGCGTCTCGTCGATCCATCGGCTTGCACGTCCCGCGACCTCCAGGAGAACGATCGTTCCCTCGTGACGATCCTCGAGCGCGGCAACGCCCCGGCCATGGTTTGGACCGGCGACCTCGAGGAGGCAGGGGAAGCTGTTCTCCTGGAGGCCGGCCTCGTGCCCGAGGCGGTCGAGGTGTGGAAGGCCGGCCATCACGGCAGCCGCACTTCCGGTACCCCGCCGTTCCTGGCCCAACTGAATCCCACCCATGTCCTCATCAGCTGCGGCCTGGGGAACCGCCACGACCACCCGAGCCATGGTCCCTATGTCGTCGCCGGCGATACCCTGACCGTGTGGCGCACCGACGTCCACGGGAGCCTGAGGGTCGCGTGGGAGGGTACGGGCAAGGCGCAGATCACCCCCCGCAGGCGGATTCTTCGCCCCCGACTTGACACTGCCCCGACCGGTTTCTAAGATGCGCCTGCTTCTCCTTCCAGACCGCTGTCCGCGACCACTCCGCCGGCCGCTGCCGCCGGGGTGCCGCGATCCTTCCTTGGAGGCGAGCCATGCCAGCGCTGCGCAGTTGCCGGGAGTTGGGCCTGACGCCCGACTACGAAGGCAAAGTCCGGGACATATTCGACCTGGGCGACCGATTCCTCATCGTCACCACCGACCGCATCTCGGCCTTCGATGTGATCATGAACGACGTGGTCCCCAACCGCGGGTCCGTGCTCAACGTCATGAGCCTGGCCTGGTTCGCGCACTTCGCGGACGTGGTGCCGAATCACATCATCGAATCCGACCCGCGAGCGTTCCCCGCACCCTTTGCGGAACACGCCGAACGCCTCGGGGGGCGTTCCGTCCTCGTGAGGAAGGCCGAGCGCTTCCCGGTGGAGTGCGTGGTGCGAGGCTACATCGCCGGTTCGGGCTGGAAGTCCTACCGCAAGGACGGCACGATCTGCGGGCATCGTCTGCCCGACGGGCTGCAGCTCGCTGAACAATTGCCCACGGCGCTGTTCACCCCCTCGACCAAGGAGGACGAGGGCCACGACGAGAACATCCCCTACGAAACCGTCGTGGAGATGATCGGCGCCGAGGACGCCGCGGCGTTGCGCGATCTCTCCCTCCGCCTCTACACCGAGGGAGCGGCCTACGCCCTGCCCCGGGGGGTCATCCTGGCCGACACCAAGTTCGAGTTCGGGCGTGTCGACGGACGCATCACCCTCATCGACGAGGTGCTGACCCCGGACAGCAGTCGCTTCTGGCCCGCGGAGGCCCACGAGCCCGGGCAGGAGCCTCCCAGCTGGGCCAAGCAGATCCTGCGCACCCACCTTGAAACCCTCGACTGGAACCACGAGCCGCCGCCGCCCGCATTGCCGGCGGACGTGCTCTCGAAGACCTCCCGGCGCTACCGCGAAGTGCTCGACATCCTCTTCCCTTCGGAGGCCGCCACATGGCAAGCATACCTGTAGAGACGCGGCGAGCGCTGCTCAGTGTCACGGACAAGACCCGCCTGGTCGACGTCGCCGCGGCGCTCCGCGATCACGGCTTCGAACTTGTCGCATCGGGGGGCACCGCGGGTCATCTCCGAGAGGCTGGCTTCGCGGTCACGGGGGTGTCGGATCTGACGGGCTACCCCGAGATCTTCGGGGGCCGGGTCAAGACCCTCCACCCGGTGATCCACGGCGGTATCCTCGGACCCCGCCACGACGACTTCGCCGCCGTCGCGGACCAGGGCATCGCGCCCATCGACGTGGTGGTCGTCAACCTCTACCGCTTCGAGGAAGCGCTGGCCGGCGGCGCCGACGAGACCACGGCCGTCGAGAAGATCGACATCGGCGGCCCGACCCTGCTGCGCGCAGCGGCCAAGAATTTCGAACGGGTCACCGTGGTGCCCGACCCCATGCACTACGACGACTTCCTGGCGGAACTCGCCGAGCATGGCGGCACGACGAGCCGGCCCTTCCGACTCCGCATGGCGGCGGCGACCTTCCGGCGCTGCGAACGCTACAACGAGGCCATCGCCGGCTGGATGGAGGAACATTGCGGCGTCCGGGAGGGTGTCGGCCTGCGCTACGGTGAGAACCCCCACCAGGGAGCGGTGCTGCGGCTGCCCGGCGACGACCTGGCTGCCGTGGGCGTCACCCAGCACGGGGGCAAGGAACTCTCATACAACAACATCGTGGACCTCGTGGCCTCCGTGAAACTCGTGGCTGATTTCGACGAGCCCTGCTGCGGGGTCATCAAGCACACGAACCCCTGCGGCTTCGGCCTGGGGGCGGGGACCGTCGGCCTCGAGGGAGCCTTGCGGTGCGACCCGGTCTCGGCCTTCGGCGGCGTGTTCGCCTTCAACGCCGAGGTCGATCTGGCCACGGCCGAGATCCTCGCGGGCCGCTTCCTGGAGATCATCGCCGCCCCTTCCTACACGGAAGAGGCCCTCGCTCGCCTCAGCAGGAAGAAGAACGTGCGGGTGCTGACGGTCGACTTGCCGGTCTTCTCCCGCACCACCGCCGGCCGCAGCCGCGCCTGGGGCAACCTGCAGCTCTGGCAGGAGGAAGATGCGGGTTTCCCGGAATTCACGGACATGCGTGTGGCCGCCGGTCCGGCACCGGACGCCGACACCCGCCGGGGCCTCGAGATGGCCTGGAAGGTCTGCAAGCACGGCAAGAGCAACGCCATCGTCGTCACGGACACCACGGTCACGCTGGGGGTGGGCTTCGGCCAGATGAGCCGGGTCGATTCGGTCGAGCTGGCCATCGCGAAGGCCGGGAACCAGGGCCTCGACCTCAAGGGCGCCGTGGCCGCCTCGGACGGGTTCTTTCCGTTCCCCGACGGCGTGCAGAAGCTCGCCGCCGCAGGTGTGCACGCCATCATCGCTCCGGGCGGGTCGATCCGGGACGAGGAGGTCGCCGCGGCGGCCGCCGAACTGGGCGTCACCCTCGTTCTGACGGGAAGAAGGCATTTCAATCATTGAGCGGCTTCCCTATATTGACGGCATAGTGGCGCGGCCCGGTGGGAACCTCTTCCCGCCGGGCCGGTTGCCTTGGAGATGCCCACCATGACCCTGAAACTGTTGTGCCCATGCCGGCGACGTCTCCTGCTCACGGTGACGCTGCTTGGCGTGCTGTTCGCCGCAACCTCGGCGGTGGCCGACGTCCTGACCGACCTGCGGAGCGCCCGTCGGGAGCAGATCCGCTCGGCGAGCCGGCGACCGGCCAAGGCGGGGGGGGGCGCGCCCTTCGGTCTGCTGGTCATCCCGGTGGATTTCAGCGACGCGCGTTTCGCTTCCTCATGGGAAGC
>JAUUZX010000317.1 GCA_030592025.1 bacterium
GCCGGTCCGCGGGTCGGCGGTAGCGCAGCCGTTCCGGCAGGATCTCAGGCTCCCCTCCGGCCAGGTAGAGGTCGATGACGCCGTCGGAAAGCCGCAACGGCTCGTCCACCGCGAAGGTGCCGGGGGCGAACACGAGGCGTCCACCGTGCCCCCCACCGGCCAACTCGTCGTTGCAGGGCACGCCCACATCGTGGGGTCCGAAGTCTTCGAGAATCAGGTCGCCGGGGATGGTGAGCACACCCTCGGGCCAGACCAGGGACCTCTCGTCGGCACCGGGTCCCGCCTGCCACCGATAGCCGGCGGTGGAGTCGGCCGCACCGACCAGGACCACGAAGCCCGGCAACCCCAGCCGATGGGCGGGGGCTGCGGGCTGGGCCTGCGCCTCCCTTGCCCCGACACCCGGAACCACGGCCAGCAGACCGACGATCGCGACGTTGATGACGATGTTGATAACAATGTTGATGACGATGCTCCGCCCCATGACGCTCCTGTCGTGCAACCCCGCGCTCCGCGACGGCGCGCGCCGCCAGCCGGCGCCGCGCAACTGAAGCTATAGGCTACTTCGAGGTTGGTCCACACGAAATGGCGGGCTCCCGACCAGGGCCGCGGATCGGCCTCAGCATTCCCCGCCGAGGGCTCCCCACCACGGGGGCAACGCATCCATCGCTGCGGCGCGAGCTCCGGGCAGAGCCATCGTGGGCAGGACCTTCACCTCGACGCTCGTCCCCACCGCCTTCTCGGCCCGGCACCGCAGGCGCGTCCGCGCCTCCTCCACCGACGGCGTCGACGCCACACCGTCGACGAGCAGCGTCACGCCCGCGGGTCGCAGGCATGAGGCGAGGCGCCCCATCCTCAACAGGTGCCCCCAGCGGTCCAGGTCGGTCCCGTCCAGAATCCACAGGAGCCTCCCCGGACGACCGTGCCCCGGCAGGCGCCCGCCGGGCACGCGGCCCACGGCCGCCAGATCATCGAGGGCTGCAGGGTCCATCCCGCCCAAATGCCAGCACAGGGGTTCGGGGTCGGGGAAATCCGCGTCGGGTCCGGCCGCGCGAACCCCGGGCGACCCTGCCGCCACGACCGCGACCGAGCCCTCCACCAGGGTCACCTCCCGGCCCGCGGCTCGCGCCCAACTCGCCGCCAGATCCAGGACAAGGGTCTGGCTGCTACCAGGCCCGGCGACAAAACACACCGGCGCCGTTTCCACCGGCGCCGGTGTGCTGTTGCCCAGGAAATGGTGGGCGATGTCCGCGATGTGATGACCACGGGCCTCGTCACCCGCCGCCGCGCCCCGGGGGCACCGCCTGCTCACGCGCCGCCCCGCCCCAACCCGCTCACGGCACCACGCACAGGCTGTTCGCTCCGCCGAATTCGTTGGGGCTCGTCACGGTGTTGTGGGGGTCCGGCAGCCAGGCCCCGTCCACGATGTAGCGGTACTCGTGACGGCCGGCCTCGAGGGCCAGCTGGCACTCCCAGATGCCGTCTTCCCGGCGGTCCAAGGGCATACCCTTCGCCGACCAGTCGCAGAACGTACCCGTGATGCGGACGGTCTTGGCCCGGGGGAAGTCCGCCTCGAAGCACACGCCTCCGGAACTCGGTCGCGGACCGTGGAGCAGGGCCACCCAATGGTCGACGGCCGATACGGTCACGTCGGTCTCCTGGTCGAGGACCTCTCGCGCCAGGCAACGGAAATCCACAGCGCCCCGGGACTCGGGATCGAAAGCCAACAGCGACGCACCGGCACCCGCGGCTTCCTTGAAGCGCACCGTGTGGTGGACGATCGTCTGCATCAACTCCGCATCGTACAGTTCCTCGAGCTCGGCCATGAGCGATCGCACGAAGCGGGGCCGCGTGTCGAAATCCGCCATGAGCACATGGGGCAACAGATCGTGGCCCTTCTGTTCCCGCAGCAGGGTCAGGGTCTCGCGCATCTTGCGGACGGCCTGGAGGCTGTAGTAGCTCGGGTCCACGGGGATGATCACTTCCCCGGCGGCCAGCAGGGCGTTGAAGGTGAGCAGACTCACCGCGGGCGGGCAATCGATGAGGACGTAGTCGTAGGGCATGGCGCTGCGCCGCAGGTTGTGGCGCAGCCTGGTATCCTTGTCCTCGTCCCGGGCCAGGGCCTGCTCCACCGCGGACAGTTCGATCCCCGCCGGCACGATCTGCAGGTTGTCGGCGGCGTCGAGGAACGCGTCCTCGACCAGGATGTCGCTGGTCAGGTAGAGGTCGTAGGTCGACAGCGAAAAATCCCGCTCGCGGAACCCGAAAGCCAGGGTCGCATGGCCCTGGGGATCGTTGTCGATGAGCAGGACTTTCTTGTCGGCGAGGGCCAGGGCGGCAGCGAGGTTGGTGGCGGTGGTTGTCTTGCCGCAGCCACCTTTCTGGTTAGCGAGGGCTATGATCCGCATCTCGACTCCTTTCGACGCGCACGAGGTCTCCCCCCGAAACCGGTCCTCCCGACCGGCTGTCAGCATCTATGTCGAAAGGCTTACGAACTTGGAGTCCGCAGGTCCTGTTGACCGGATCATACTCACCGGCTTCCCCCTGTCAACCCCCCGGTTTTAAGGAATTCCTTAGACCCCCGACGTCGCCCCGAGGTAGCGCCACCAGAGCAGGGTGAAAACGATCCCGAAAACCAGGCCGCCCCCCACCTCGCCCCAGGTGTGGCCGACGAGTTCACGCAACCGTCGGCGATCCACGTGCTCCCCGGCCAGGGCCTGGTCCATCATCTCGTTGAGGATCTGCGCCTGCTGCCCGATCTCCTGGCGGAGGCCGGTGGCCTCGAGGATCACGAACAGGCTGAAGACGAGCACGAGACTGAACAGGGGCGAGTGCCACCCCTCGGCATGGGAAATCGCCATGGTGAGCGCCGTCACCGTGGCCGTATGGGAACTCGGCATGCCCCCGTTGCTGAACACGATGGTCGGCCGCCAGCGACGCCGGACCACCAGCTCCACCAGCACCTTCGCCAGTTGGGCCGTCGCCCCACAGCCCAGGGCCATGACGCCGGGGTTCAGCACGGCCGTCCGCCCCCGAAGGGGTTCCAGGCGATGTCAGGGCGTGTCAGGCAAAAATCCTCGACCATTCCGGTCCTCCGTAGCAGCGAACTCGTTATCCCATCCCGGGGCCGGCACCATAGCAGAATTCCCCGGCGCGTCAAAAGGCGTACTTGTGGAATCGCCCCCCGTAGGCCATTTTGTGAGCCTGTTTCTACAGGTGGAGACCGTCTCCCGCGACGGCCGGTTTTTGCGTGCGCCCGACAGCGCCGACACCCCGAGGGGATATCGATCATGTTCAAGTTCCTGCGCTCCCAGGCCAAGATCTTCTACTGGGTGATTGCCGCCACATTCATCCTTTTCCTGTTCCTGGGCGGACTCACCGGTCGCGGTTGTCAGGCCCCCGGTACCGGCGGCTACGAGGCCGGCATGATCGGTTCGGTCAATGGCGTCGGCATTTCCGCGGAGGCGTACGACAGCAACGTGCGCAACCAGACCGCGGCCATGCGCCAGCAGGCCGGCGGCAACGACCTCACGTCCAACCAGTACGCCAGGGCCCGCGAGCGCGCCTGGTCGACCATGGTGCGCAGCGCCGTGCTGGAGGCCGAGGTCGATCGGCACGACATCAAGGTCACCGACGAGGAAGTGCTCGACACCTTCCAGAACAACCCGCCGCCCGAGATCC
>JAUUZX010000119.1 GCA_030592025.1 bacterium
CGACCTTCGGTTCGTCCCGCTGCACGGGTCGCGGTCCGGCGTTGCTGCCGGGCGGCGGGCCCTGGGCTCCACGCTGGGTCGGACCGGCGGCCTGGTCGTAGGCCGACACTTCGCTGTGTTGGGTCCGCACGTCCGCCACGGCCGGTTGGGCCTGGGGCGGCGGCGGGGCGAGTTCGGCCCGGAAGAAGAGACTCACCGAGCCTCGTTGGACATTGTCCATGAGGGTTTCGAACAGCCGATAGCTCTCGGCCTTGTACTCCACGAGGGGGTCGCGCTGGCCGTAGGATCTCAGTCCGATACCGCTGCGCAGCATGATGAGTTCATTGAGGTGGTCCCGCCAGTTCTCGTCGATCACCTGGATGAGCACGAACTTGATAAGCTGATCGGTGAGGGACGGTTCGGGACGCTGGGCGTCCATCCTGTCGCCCTTGGCCTTGAACTTCTCCAGGGCGAACGCCGTGAGCTTTTCGGTGAGAGCGTCGTGGCCCACCTCGAGATGCTCTTTTTCGGCCAGGGGCAGTGGCGCCAGCACGAGACCCTGATACGCGAGGGAAAGACCATCCATGTCCCAGAAGTCGGCGGCGTCGTCGGGATTGACGTGCTCGGCCACGAGACCGGCCACGCTGTCCTCCACGAAGTCCCGGAGCCGTTCCTGCAGCTCCTCCGATTCCGTGAGGGCCTCGCGCCGCAGGCCGTAGATGACCTCGCGCTGCTTGTTGACGACATCGTCGTACTCGATGAGGTGCTTGCGGATCTCGTAGTTCTGGGTCTCGACCCGGACCTGGGCCTTCTCGATGGCCTTGGTGACCATGGAGTGGGTGATGACCTCGCCCTCCTCCACGCCGAGGCGATCCATCACCTTGATGATGCGCTCGGGGCTGAACAGGCGCATGAGGTTGTCCTCGAGGGACAGGAAGAAGATGGCCTGACCCGGATCTCCCTGACGACCGGCGCGCCCCCGCAACTGGCGGTCGATGCGCCGGCTCTCGTGGCGTTCCGTGCCGATGATCTGCAGTCCCGAGACCTGGCCCTCGTAGATCTCGGCCTCGAGATTCGGGTCGTCGGGCCAGCGTTCTGGCAGGGAAAGGATCTCCGGCGCGAGCTTGATGTCGGTGCCGCGGCCGGCCATGTTCGTGGCGATGGTCACCGCCCCCAGGTGCCCCGCCTCGGCGACGATCTCCGCCTCCATCTTGTGCTGCTTCGCGTTCAGCACGTTGTGGTTGATGCCCCGCAGCTTGAACAGCCGGCTCAGGAGCTCGCTCACCTCGACGGTCGTCGTCCCCACCAGCACGGGAAGGCTCAGCCGGTGCAGCCGGTCAACCTCGTCGACGATGGCCTTGTACTTCTCCTTCTTCGTCTTGTAGATGACGTCGTTCAGGTCCTGGCGAACGATGGGCCGATTGGTCGGCACCACCACCACGTCCAGCCCGTAGATCCCGTTGAACTCCGCCTCCTCCGTCTCCGCCGTGCCGGTCATCCCGGACAGGGTCTCGTACTTGCGGAAAAAGTTCTGCACCGTGACCGTCGCCAGGGTCTGGGTCTCCTTCTGGACCGTGACGCCTTCCGTGGCCTCAAGTGCCTGATGGAGGCCGTCGCTGAAACGCCGGCCCGGCTGCAGGCGGCCGGTGAAGGTGTCGACGATGACGACCTTCCCCTCCTGCATCACGTAGTCCACGTCCTGCTCGTAGAGGGAGTAGGCCCGCAGGAGCTGGTCGACGTTGCTGATGCGCTCGTTCTTGAGGGCGTAATCCTGCTCGACCACCGCCAGACGCTTCGCGCGCTCTTCGGCCGAGAGGCTCTCGCCGTCCTGGATCTCGCCGGCCTTCTCGGCCAAGTCGGGAAGGACGAAGAAATCCTGCTCGTCGCTGGCCAGGAGGTCGCGGCCCTTATCCGTGAGGTCGACCTGGTGGTTCTTTTCCTCGACCACGTAGAGCAGGTCGGCGTCGGCCTCCCACATGGCCTTGTCCCGCATGAAGGCCTCGTTGGTGCGCTGGACGGTCTCGAGCACGCCGGGAATCTGGGCGAGCTTGCGGAAACGGGGATTCTTCGGCGCCCCGTGGGAGATGCGCAGGAGCTTGAGGGCTGTCTCGTCGTCGATGTCCACGTCCTCCCCCCGCTGGGCGGCGCGCAGGACGCGCTCGGCATCGCCGAGCCAGTCGTTGACGATCTTCATCTGCTGGCGCACGACCCGCAGGACCCGCGGATTCAACTCCATGAACTGGTGCGTCGACTTGTCCACCGCGCCGCTGATGATCAGGGGGGTGCGGGCCTCGTCGATGAGCACGGAATCCACCTCATCGACGATGGCGAAGTGGAACTCCCGGTGCACGAGGTGATCGGCCTGCACGACCATGTTGTCCCGCAGGTAGTCGAAGCCGAACTCGTTGTTGGTGCCGTAGGTGACGTCGCAGCCGTAGGCGCCCCGGCGCTCCTCCGGTGTCATCTGGCCCAGCATGTAACCCACGCTGCAGCCCAGGAATTCAAGGACGCCGCCCATCCACTGGGCATCGCGCTGGGCGAGGTAGTCGTTGACCGTGACCAGGTGGGCGCCGCGGCCGGGCAGGGAGTGCAGGTACAGGGGCATGATGGCCACGAGGGTCTTGCCCTCGCCGGTGGCCATCTCGGCAATCTTGCCCTGATGGAGCACGATGCCGCCCATGAGCTGGACGTCGTAGGGAATCATGTCCCACACGACCTCGCGCCCCCACACTGGCCAGGCGGCTTTCCGCTCGGTCAGGCGGCGGCAGCCTTCCCACACCACGCCGTAGGCCTCGGGCAGCAGGTCGTCGAGGCTCTCGCCGTCCCGGTGACGGGCGGCGAACTCCTCGCGCTTCGCGCGCAATTCCTCATCGCTCAAGTCGGCGAAACCGGCTCGCACCTCCTTGATGCGGTCGACCAGGGGCTGCAGACGCGAGATGTCCTTTTTTGTCTTGCCGAACAGGGCTTCCAGTCGGCCCAACAGGCCCTTGGCCATGGGATTCTCCTTGCAGGTGACGGGCGCGTCTCAGTCGGCGGCGCCGGACAGGATCCAATCGTAGATGTCGCGGTCGATCAAGACCTTTTCAACGTAGGCGCGGGTCTCGGTGTAGCCGATCCACGCGGCGAACTCCGCCCGGTCGGCGCCGCCCCCGAGCTGGCGGTCCCAGCGGTCCGTGGCTCCCGGGCCGGCGTTGTAGGCGGCCAGGAGGCGGTAGGGGTCTCCGTGGTAACGGCGGCGCGCTTCGCTGACCAGGGCGTCGCCCCGTCCGACGGCTGTTCCTGGCTGGCTCCAGTGCTCGGCCCCGGGTCGCGCTCCCCGGTCCTCGTGGTGGAACGGCATGACCTGCATGAAGCCCAGGGCCCCGGCCCGCGAACGCACGGCAGGCTCGAACAGGGACTCGTTGCGGGCGATGGCCAGCAGCAGGGCCGGATCGTTCTCGGCGACCAGGAGCGCGTCGAGGACGGGCCCGGATGCCGGAAGGGGGTAAAGAAAACGCCTTTTCTCGTCCCGCGTCAAACCGGAACCGTCCAGGAGGATCGCCACGGCGACCTGACCGCGCATGTCCCCCAACGCCAGGGCCGCCCCCAACAGGGCGTGACGGTCGGCCTCGGAGGCCCCCAACTCGCCGACGAGACGGGGTACCGGTGACGGTCGCGGTCGCGCGCCGCCGCCGCCCAGGCGCCAGGCATCCTGGCCCAGGGCCCACACCAGCAAATCCTCGATGATCTCCGGCTGGCGGGCCAGGCGGGACATGGCCGCCGCCAGGAGGGCGTCCGGACCTTCGGCGGCGGTCAAGGCGTCGGCATAGGTACGTGCGGCCCTCTGGCGCGATGCGGAGATCCCGGGCTTCGTCGCCAGAGCTACGCCCCACGTCCGCCAGACCTCCCACGGCTTCGAGGATGAGGAACGCCGTAACTGTTCGAGGCGCTCCGGAGACGCCGGCTTCGACGGCAAGGCCAGCCCGGCGCGCACGTGGGAGCGCGAGATGTCGACCCGGTCACCCGTCGTGATTACTGCGGGCGGGCGGCCGCTCCCGAGGCGCCCCCGCCAGAAAGCGAGGCGCGCGCTGTCGGCGAGGTCCGGGTGGGCGTCGGCCATGGCCAGGATTCTCGTGGCGTCGCCGGTGCGTTCCCGGGACAGGGCCAGGACCAGGGCCTGCTCGATCCAGACGCCCAGGCGCCTGCGCAGGTCGTTGCCGATGGTGCTGTCCCGGGACAGATCACAGGCCGTCTCCAAGTCGGCCAAACCGCGGCTCCAGGCGTCCGCCAGGAGCCGACGTTCGGAAGCGCGGCGCCACAGATCCATGCGCCAGCGAGTTGCGAGGTCGTCCCGGCGGGCGAGTTCCTCGTATTGTTCGGCCTGGCCCCGCGCCATGCGGCGCTGGCCGCGCACCCACCAGCCCGCGAGGAGAACATCCGCGGGGGGCGACGGGTGAGCGGCGAAATGGGCGCCGAGGGCGTCGACGGGCAGGGAGATGGCGCCGAGAGCACCGCGGAGGTCAGGGCCGTAGGGTGCAGCGGCGAGGTCATCGGCGGTGAGCCACGCCCGGGACAGGCGACCAAGCTCCCGGCCGTGCCGGGCACCGGCCGCCGCGGGTACGAGACGTTCGCCCCTCAGGAGGCGCAGGCCAACGGCCATCGCCCAGATATTGCCGGCGTCCCAGGGGCCGGCGTCGGCCAGGAGTTCATCCGCCATGGCCCAGGTCGACGGTCCTGCGGGGCCGAGCGACGCGGCCCGCAGGCTCCAGGTGATGCGGGCGGCAGCGTCCGCACCTTTTGCGTGGGCCAAGCGTTGCGCGATGCTTCCGGCCCGAGTCGAGTCACCTTCGGCCAGCGCGGCGAAGGCGAGCAGAGTCGGGGCACAGATCCCCGACACGAGGCCTTCCCGGAGGGGATCAGCCAGGTCACGGGCGGCGTCGGCGCGCCAGGCGTTGAGGTCGTAGCTGCCGGTGAGTGCGCCGGCCAGGCGACCGGAGAGGGTGCCTTCGGGGAAACGCAGGGCGGCGCGGCCGGCGACGAACCACGACGAGTCGGCCCGCGCCGGTTCCCAAAGGCCGGCGGGCCACCCGTCGACGATTTCGAGGTCGTCGGGAGTAGGCCAGGCGCCCACGGCGAATTTCTCGACGAAGGGGTCGTAGACCGGGTCGGCGGCCCTCACCGAGCCGGTCGCGGCGAGGGCGCCCACCATGAGGAGCGCGGCAATTCGATTCTTCAACGGAGGAGCACCACCTTGTGAGTCCGTTCGACGGTGCCCCCGCTGACCCGCATGAAGTACGTGCCTGCGGGTGCGCGGCGTCCTTGCCTGTCGTGCCCGTCCCACCGCAGCAGATGCTGACCACCACGGTGGCGGGATTCGTGGACCAGTCGACCGCGCACATCATAGATGCGGACGGCGGCTTCCGCCCCGGTGGTCACGTCCAGCAGGAGACGAACTTCGCCCCGGGCCGGGTTGGGCCAGGGCGTGTTCCCGAAAGGTGTTGTCGGGTCGCCACCGTCGGGCAGAACGACCACGGCGCGGGAAACGACGAACCCGACCGACGCCAGGTCTGCCAGGCGCAATTCGTGGCGCGAGCGGGAGATGCCCGGCAGAAGAGGCAGGATGCGGTGGGCCGCCACCGAGTATCCATCAGCGACGATGTCCGGCGTGAACGGTGTCGGGCGGAGAGGCTCCCCCGCCCCTTCGACCATGCGCTCGATGACCGCTGCCGACCCATCGCCGGCCGGCCCTGCTCCCCAGACCAGGGCGCCGCCGGTCCAGACCACGGGCCAGGCGGAGGTCGGGATATCGCCGGTGATGGCGCTCACGTCCGCGATGATCCAGCCCCGCCGCGGGCCGTCATAGTCGGCACCGTTGCTGGCGAAGGCGAAGCGCAGCCGCCAGGGACCGGGCCGATGGGTGGGCACGGCGAAAACA
>JAUUZX010000318.1 GCA_030592025.1 bacterium
GCTGAACCAGCCGGCCAGTCCCAACTGCCGGGCCTTGAAGCCCGGGGCGAGGATGGTCTTTATGAGGGTCTGGCCCGTCTTGAAGTCCTTGCCGCAGGTGGGGGCGCCGGTCTGGGCGGCGAGCTCGACCAGGGCGGGCACGTCGGCGCTCAGGTTGGGCGCGCCGTTGGCGTAGGGGACGCCCATCTTGATGGCCGCGTAGGCGTAGATCATGCTGGGGGGAATGTCCAGGTGGTCGTCACGGAGGCCCTGCTCGAAGGCGGACAGGTTTGCGTGCACCGGCGAAGGCTTCATGAAGATTTCGGTCGACCCGCACCACACCATGACGAGGCGCTCGCAGCCTTGGGTGGTCTTGAAGTCCTCCATGTCCTGCATGAGCTGCTCGGCCAGCTCCATCTTCGTGCCGGTCTTGACGTGGGTGCCCGAGAGCTTCTTCACGTAGTGCTGGTCGAAGACGGCAGGCATGGGCTTGATGGCCGAGAGCTCTTCCTTGAGCTCGTCGAGGAGTTCCTTCTCGAGCACGCCGGCGTTGACCGCGGCGTCGTAGACGTTGTCTTCGAAGATGTCCCAGCCGCCGAACACGAGGGAATCGAGGTCGGTCAGGGGGGCGAAATTTCGGACCAGGGGCTGGCGGTCGTCCGTGCGCTTGCCCAGCCTGATGTGGCCCATCTGGGTGAAGCTGCCAATGGGCAGACGCAGGCCACGTCGGATGGCGATCACACCAGCCATGAGGGTGGTGGACACCGCGCCCATACCAGGGGTCAGGACGCCCAGTTTGCCCGACGCGGGCTTGATCTGCAACTTATCAGCCATGGGTAAGCTCCTCTCAATGTGGAATTACGGCCCTCGTGGCGTTTTATCTGAATCCACGATAGACGGGGCTTGGTGCAGAAGCAAAAGAAATGTTGGTCGCGACGGAAAATGCGGGGGATAGTCGTCAAGGCCGGTTTTGGGGCGTCCCACGTTCTCCTCGGGAACAATGAGAGACCAAACGTCAAGATCATCTCGGCCTGGGACGATAGTCTTTGAAAATTTTTGAGATCAGGGGTAGACGTGGCTTTTGGTAATGTGCTACACTTCTTTCAGTCGCCCAACCCACGCAGAAGTTCCGAGGCTCCCATGAGAGGATCCGGATGACCCTAAGCTAACGCGCATTGCCTTTATGTGATAACCGAACACCAGCTTTGCCCAGGCAAAGGGAGTACGCACATCATGAAGGAAGACGCGGTAGCCTACGCGGTCGCCGACGGGGACTTTGTTCTCTCGCCCCCACAGTTGTTCATACCTGCGGACACCACCCGCTACGACGGACGAAACCGTCGCATCAAGCGTGTGGTCGACGTGGTCCTTTCGTCCCTGGCGATCCTCGCCTTGGCGCCCGTGCTGGCGGTCATCGCGCTGCTGGTGAAGAAGTCGAGCGCCGGGCCGGTGCTCTTCGTCCAGGAACGCCTCGGCCGCGATGGACGCCCCTTCAAGTTCTACAAGTTCCGCTCCATGAGTCACGACAGCGACGACGCCATCCACCGGCAGTTCGCGGCCATGTTCATCAGTGGGGACGAGGAGGGCTGCGCGAATACCAACGCCGGCGACCCCGTCTTCAAGATCAAGCGCGATCCGCGCGTCACGCGCATCGGTGGCTTGCTGCGCCGCACTTCGCTGGACGAGTTGCCCCAGCTCTTCAATATCCTCAAGGGCGAGATGTCCCTGGTCGGGCCGCGCCCGCCCATCGCCTACGAGATCGAGAACTACCAGCCTTGGCACATGGAACGCCTCAAGGCTGTCCCCGGCCTCACCGGCCTGTGGCAGGTCAGCGGCCGCAGCAGCGTCTCCTTCGAGGCGATGGTGCGTCTGGACATTCGCTACATCAACAACTGGTCGCCCTGGCAGGATTTCCTCATTGTCCTGAAAACCGTGCCGGTCGTTCTGCGGGGAACCGGCAGCTTGTAAGCGATCCCGTCATGCCATCCAATCCCCTCATCCGTCTGTCTGAGCCGAGTGCCCTGTTTCGGGTACCGGCATGTGCGGTCGTGCTTGACCACGCCCGCGGAGCCCTTCATCATTGTTCGGTCAGCACCGTGTCGCGACGACGTGGCGGGGGCCGGGCGCCAACACCCGAGGAGAGCGAGTCATGATCAAGGTGGGAGTCATCGGTTGCGGTTACTGGGGTCCGAACCTGATCCGGAACTTCAACGCTCTGCCCGACTGCGAACTCGTGGCCATATCCGATCTGGACGAGGCGCGCCTGAACCATGTCGGGCTCCTCTACCCGAACACCCTCAAGACCACCAACCACCGTGAGATCATCGAGAATCCGGAGATCGACGCCGTGGTGGTGGCGACGCCCATGTCGACCCACTTCCCCCTGGGCCTCGAGGTCCTGGAGGGGGGCAAGCACCTCTTCATCGAGAAGCCCATGGCGACCACGAGCGAGGATTGCCGCAAGCTGAACGCCGCGGCGATCAAGCACGACCGGCACATCATGGTGGGCCACACTTTCCTCTACACCCCGGCGGTGAGGAAGATCAAGGCGCTCATGGAATCCGGTGAACTCGGGGACATCCTCGACGTGAACATCTCCCGGGTGAACCTGGGCATCTTCCAGACGGACGCCAATGTGGTGTGGGACCTGGCGCCCCACGACGTGGCCATGCTGAATTTCCTTTTCGACGCCGACCCGGTCCGGGTCAGCGCCAACGGCCACTGCTACGTGCAGCGCGAGGCCGGCATCGAGGACGTGGCCTTCGTGAACCTCGAGTACCCCGACGGCCACATGGCCAATATCCACGTGTCCTGGCTAGATCCGAACAAGATCCGCAACTGCACCTTCGTGGGGAGTCGCAAGATGCTGGTCTACGACGACGTGTCGCCGTCGGAGAAGATCCGGGTCTTCGACAAGGGCGTGGACGTCCAGCCCCACTACGACAACTACGGTGAGTTCCAGTTGCTGTACCGCTCGGGCGACATCTTCTCGCCCCATCTCGATACGGCGGAACCACTGAAGGTAGAGACGTCCCACTTCGTGGGGCTGATCGAGGGCCGAGAGCAGCCGCTGAGCACGGGCGAGCACGGCTTGCGCGTGGTCCAGGTGTTGGAGGAGGCGTGCCGCTCGATCCGCGAGAACGGCCGCCCGGTGGACCTGTCCTACGACGACTGACCGCGGCGAACGGAAGGTGCCGGTGACCCCGAGCTCGTTGCGCGTGGCCATGATCGGCCAGAAGGGCTACCCGCCCGTGCACGGAGGCATCGAGCGCCACGTGGCCGAGCTGGCCGCGCGGTTGCCCGCCCTGGGTGTGTGGGTGGACATCTACAGCCGCCCCCACTACAGCGACGCCGACGGTCCGGCTGATCTGCCGGGGGTCACGGTGCGCCGTTTGGCCAGCATCCCCACCAAGCATCTGGACGCCATCTCCCACACGGCCCTGGCCACCGTGCGGGAGATCGTCGCCGGCGCCGATATCGTCCACTACCACGCCCTGGGTCCCGGCCTGCTGGCGGGTATGCCCCGCTGGCTGGGGCGCAAGAAGACGGTGGTCACGGTCCACGGCCTGGACTGGCAAAGGGACAAGTGGGGCCGCTTCGCCCGGACGGTCCTGAAGCTGGGGGAGGCCGGGGCGGTGAAGCTGCCCGACGCCACCATCGTGGTCTCCCGCGCCCTGCGGGAGCATTTTCGCC
>JAUUZX010000272.1 GCA_030592025.1 bacterium
AACCGCCGACCTCCTCGTTGCGAACGAGGCGCTCTCCCAGCTGAGCTACATCCCCACGCCGAACGACATATTGTGTCCGCGGCGGCCGATGCGCAAGGCGGAACCCGCGCTCCGGAACGTCCGTCACGGATGATACTGGCGGAGAGGCAGGGATTCGAACCCTGGGAACACTTGCGTGTTCAACGGTTTTCGAGACCGCCCCGTTCAACCGCTCCGGCACCTCTCCACTGGGTCTATTGCGTTGTTGCCGTGGCGGAGAGGGAGGGATTCGAACCCTCGGTACCGTGAGGCACACACGATTTCCAGTCGTGCCGATTAAGCCACTCTCGCACCTCTCCCCGGCAAGGTCGGGCAATATAGCACCGCGTTCGGCCAAAATCAACGCCCCGGGGCCGGTTGGTTCAGCCCCGTCGCTTGCGGAAGAAATCCTGCAGCAGGGCTCCGCAGCTCTCGGCGGCGATCCCGCCCAGCACCTCCATGCGGTGCCCGTAGGGGTTGCCCGACAGGAGCCGCGCCGTCGAGGTGACCGCTCCGGCCCGCGGATCCGTCGCCCCATACACCAGGCGCCCCACCCGGGCCAACAGGATCGATCCGCTGCACATGGTGCAGGGCTCGAGGGTGACGTAGAGGGTGGCGTCGTCCAGCCGCCAGCTCTCCCCCGCGCCGGCCGCCGCACCGATGGCCAGGATCTCCGCGTGGGCGGTGGGGTCCTGCAGGGACTCCACCTGATTGTGCCCGCGGCCGATGACCCGGCCGTCCCGCACGACGAGGGCGCCCACCGGGACCTCCCCCGCGGCCGCGGCCGCCTCCGCTTCCTTCAGGGCCTCGGCCATCCAGCGCTCATGGCTGCGAAAGGCGACGGCCAGATCATCCGTGCCCGTCAACGGGCTTCCCCCTCGGCCACGGCCACGTTGCCCGCCAGGTCCCACACTTCGAGGCGCACCTGCCAGGGTTCGGCGCCGGCGGGGACATCGGCCCGCGGCCACAGGACCTCCACCTCGAACTGTTCCCGCGCGCTGTCGCAGATCCGGTCGATCGGATCGAACCGCTCGCGCCGACCGTCCGGCAGCACGACCTCGGCGTGGGCCAGCACGCTCACCGCGTCCTCGGCCCGGAAGCTCAGGGAAATGCCGCCCTCGCTGCGGCGCACCTTGAACCCCTTGACCTCCGGCGGCGTGTTGTCCACCAGCACCGGTCCCATCTCGCGCCGCGCGACCAGGGCCAGGGCGGCGGGGTTGTCGGTCTCGTCGCTGGCCGTCAGCCGCACGTGGTACCGGCCGTCGGGCACGGTGGACGTGTCCCAACTGCCGATGGTCTCGGCGGTGGCGTCGATGATCGGGCGCCAGGTCGCGTCGTCCTCGGCGCGGTACTCCAGGTCGTGATGGATCCGGTCGCCGTCCGGATCGCTGCTCTGCCAACTGAAGGTGCGCACGGAGCGGGTGACGGCCGCCCGGTCGGCGGTGGCCCGCGGGTCCCGGCGCGACGTCCTGCTGAACTCCACGCGCACGCCGCTGCGCAGGGTCTGGGTGATGTTGTCGGAGCGGGGCCTGAGACCACCGTCGTGGATCTGCCCCACGTGCTCCTCCGCAAAATCGGTGATCATCGGCGGCAGGTTGTCCCGCCACGCGCTGAGGGTGACGCCGGCGACCTGCGCGTCGTCGCCCTTGAATTCGGCCCGCCACTGGAGGAAGCGGGAGGCTTCGTGGGTGAGGGCATGATCGTTCTCGCGCCAGCCGTCGCTCCAGGCGCTCCAGGAGTCATCGGGTCGAGAGCGGTTGCCGCCGCGCACGGACCAGCGCACATCGCCCCCCTCGCCCCGCCAGCGCAGACGCCCCCAGTTCACCGGCCGGCCGGCGTCGATGGTCGCGCTCGTGGCCTGGTGGGGTCCGTCGGAATTTTTGTCGAGGATCGTCAAACCGCCGGGGTGGGCCTGGCAGGCCACGATGCGGTCGTCCATGAGGAGCAGGTGCAGCACGTCGCCCCCGGTCCAACCGGCCAGGGGGTAGGCGCCGGCGGGCAGCAGGAGCTTCTGCAGGCGTGCTTGGCCGGCCTCGGGCGCCAGCACGGTGCCGCCCAGCCAGCCCCAGTGCGGGGACCAGGCGGCGATCATGAGGTCCAGGTCGCCGGTCCACACCGGCGTCACGATCCCGTCCTCGGGCAACCTGTAGATGGCGGCGCGGGGCACGTCCCGTGGCTGATGGCCGTTCAGGAGGGCCATCATGTCGACGGTGGGCCCGTGGCCCACGGCAGCTTCGCCCATGGGGTCCACGTCCTCGTCCACCTCGAGGGCCAGCACGTGGGGCACGCCGTCGGGACCCATGACGAACTGACGCACCTCGCTCTGGGGCGCCTCGAAAAGGATCGCCACGTTAGGGTCATCCCCCGGTTCCAATCGGCCCACGAATCCCGGGCCCTGGGTCGCGATGAGCAGACGGCCCTGGGGATCCCAGGCCAGGTCGAGGACATTCTGGGCGTCCAGGATCGCGACCTCGCTCAGGGTCCCGTCCGCGGTCAGGCGCCACACCGCCGCCGGACTGCCGGTGCCCAACCAGGCCCCACCGCGCTCCGTGTCGGCGCGCATGACCCACACGTAGCCCCCCGGCACGGCGCCCAGGGGGGTCACCTCGCCGTCGGCGTCGATGCGGAACACCTCACCCTCGGGGCCACAGCCGGCCAGCAGCGAACCGTCCGGCCCGGCCAGCAGGCTGAAGACCTCGGTGCCCGGCACTTCGGCCAGGAGGACCGTCTCGCCGCTCCGATCCGTGTGGAAGACCTGGCCGTCGTGGCCGGCTCCCGTGTAGAAGCCGCCGTCGCCGTCGGGCGCCAGGCACCAGAACACCTCAGGACCTTCGGGGGTCACGTCGCGGGCGGCCAGGCCACGCACGAGGGCGCCCTGGTCATCCAGGGCCGCGCCGTCGAAGACCACGTCCTGCAGCGGCAGGGCTTCGGGCCAGTCCCAGAACACGGGGCCGGCGGCCGACGTCGGCAGGGCCAGGCCCAGGAACAGGGGGAGCAGGAGCAGGTCAAACCGTCGCCGTATCATGGTCGCCTTTCGGGCTCGAGGGGCACCACCGCCGGGATCACGCGCACGTCCAGGACGGCGTGACCCTGCAGCAGCCAGGGGGTTGATTCTTCGGTGCGGGCCACGAAATCGGCCGCTGTCCGTTGGGTCCGGCTGGCGCTTCGCCGCACGGTCCGCGCGATGCTCCCGGGCAACCCGGCCAGCTCGCGTCCCCGCACGACGACGCCCTCGCCCCTGGCCAGGAGGGCCACGACGAGGTTGTCGACGCCGCGCTCCGTCGCCAGCAGTTCGACCGTGGCGCCCAGGTCACCGGCCTGGAAGATCCCGCCCGCCCGCTGGGCCTCCAGGGCAAAGAATTCGGCGGCATTGGCCGCCACGAGACGGTGCCGGCCGGGCCGCAGCCCCGCCGGCAGGTCCAGGGTGAGGGTCCGCGTTGCGGATTCGCCGCGGCGGGGCTCCAGGTCGACGGTCACCTCGAGGGTCCGGGTGCCGGCGACGATCTCGAGGGGGGCTGTCATGCCCCGCACGTTGGCCGAGGCCACACCGTCCGCCGTGTCCAGCGTCACATCGATACGTTCCAGCCCAACGGCCACGAAGGGGTTGCGCAGGAGGATCGCCAGGGGCGCCATCATGCCCGGCCCCAGGGCGGCCACGCCACCGGGGCCCGCCGACGCGCCGGCCAGTTCCAGGGTGCTGGGCGCGGCTTCACCGTCCGCACGCCACCGGGTGGTCATCCGCCAGCGGATGGTCTGGTCGCTGGCGTCGTCACCGGTGGCCAGCAACGCGTTGTACACGGTCCAGAAGACGAGGGTCGGCGCCAGTTGGGGGTCATTGGCCACCTCGAAGCGGTAGGTGCCGCCGGGGGTCGTCACTGTCACCGGCAGCAGGGGCGCCTCGGCGCCCAGGCGACCGGCGATGCCCGCGCGGCGGTCCTGATGCACGGCCCCCACCACCTCACCGATGGAGCCCATCTTGAAGGACATCTGGCGGCTCGGGAAGAGAGTCAGGATCTCGGCCGAGGCCAGGGGCCAACGCACGCCGCCCC
>JAUUZX010000092.1 GCA_030592025.1 bacterium
CTCGGCCTGCTCCTTCTGCTCGCCCTCCATGCTGTAGTGGACGCCGGGGTGGCCGGCCAGCAGCGTCGGCAGCACGTCCTGGCGCAGGACGCCGTTGATATCATCCGCGTTGGTGACTTCCTGGTCGACGTCGGCGGTCACCGAGACGACGCGCCGGCGGTCGGCCCGCTCGATGGTGGCGTAACCCCGGCCGATCTCGACGGTGGCCACCCGGCCGAAGGGCACCTCGGCGCCCTGGGGCGTGCGGATGCGCATGGACTCGATGTTGCCCAGGGAGCGCCGCTCGTCCTCGGGGTAGCGGATCATGACCTTCACCTCGTCGCGGCCGCGCTGGATGCGCATGGCCTCGTCGCCGTAGAAGCCGTGCCGCACCTGCCGGGCCAGATCGGCCAGGCTCAGCCCCAGGGTGCGGGCCTCGGGCCGGAGGCCCAGCTTCACCTCGACCTTGCCCTCGCGGAAGCTGTCCGAGATGTCGATGACGCCGGGGAAGGCGGCCAGTTCGCTCTTGAGCTCCTGGGCCGCGGCGATCAATTCGTCCGTGTTGGACGAGGCCAACTGGATGTAGATGGCGTCGCCCCCATGGAAGAGGTTGGCGCTGAACGTGAGGGAGGCGGCGCCGGTGATGGGGCCGCACAGCTCGCGCCAGCGGCGGGCCATCTCGGGGCTCGGGATGTTGCGGTGCTCGGCCTTGAGCAGCTCGGCGTTCACCTCGACGAGGTGGGCGCCGCCGACCGTGGGGCCGATGCCGCCGCCTGGACCGCCGCCGGCGCTGCGGGGTTGGGAACCGATGGAGGTCTGCACGTGGCGGATGACGGACACGCCCTCGCGTTCGGCGTCGTACTCCTCACGCAACTGCTCGAGGGAGGCCTCGAGGCGATCGACGGCGCGCTGGGCGTCCTCGACGGTCGTGCCCTGGGGCAGGGTGAGGGCGGCGACCAGGTTGTCGGCGTCGACCTTGGGCATGAAGGTGAACTTCACGTGGCCGCCGGCGACGAAGCCCATGGTGACGACCAGAGTCGCCAGGGCCAGGGCGATGACCATGGGCCGGTGGGTGAGGGCGTAGTCGAGGGTGCGGTGGTACGGGCCCTCGACGAAGGACTTCAGGCCCCCGTCGATGCGTTCCTTCATGCGGCCGTACCAACCGTGGGTGCGGCCGGACACCTGCGGGTCGATGGTCTTCATGGTGGCCAGATGGCTGGGCAGGATGAGCAGCGACTCGACGAGGGAGAAGAGCAGGATCGCGATGACGACCACCGGGATGTTGAACATGAACTTGCCCATCATGCCGTCGACCTGGGCCAGGGGCAGGAAGGCCACGACCGTCGTCATCACGGCCAGGGTCACGGGCACGCCGACTTCGAGGGTGCCGCCGGCGGCGGCTTCCTGGGGGCTGTAGCCCCGTTCACGCCATGAGTAGATGTTCTCGCCGACCACAATGGCGTCGTCGACCACAATTCCCAGGGACACAATGAAGGCGAACATGGAGATCATGTTGAGGGAGACGCCGAACTGGGGGATGGCCCAGAACGCGCCCAGGAAGCTGATGGCGATGCCGAGGCTCACCCACAGGGCCAGGCGGAACTGCAGCGTCAGGGCCAGGCACAGGAAGACGAGGGTCAGGCCGGCGATGCCGTTCTTGAGGAGCAGGTCCATGCGGCTCTTGTAGACGGCGGAGCGGTCGTTGAAGGTGGCGATCTCGACGCCCGGGGGCATCTGCCCCTGCATGAGCTCCACGTAGTCCTTGGCCGCGCCCGTGACCTTGAGCACCCCCTGGTCGCCGGTGCGGTAGACCTGGACCATGGCCGAGTGCTGGCCGTCGAGGAAGGAGGCCAGGTCGATGTCCTCGAAGCCGTCGCGGACGGTGGCGATGCGGTCGAGGGTGACCGCGGTGCCGTCCGGCGCGGTAATGATCACGATGCGCCCGAACTCCTCGCCGGTGTAGCGCTGGCCCTTGGTGCGGACGAGGATCTCGCCGCCGGCGGTCTTCACGCTGCCGCCGGGGAGGTCGAGGCTGTTGGCCCGCACGGCCTGGGTCACGGCGCCCAGGGTGAGGCCGTAGGCCTGGAGGTCCCGTTCGCTCACCTCGATGGAGATCTCGAAGGGCCGGGTGCCGGCCACCTCGGCGTAGGTGATGTCCTCGAGGGCCAGCAGGTCGTCCCGTACCTTGTCAGCCAGCAGCTTCAGGGTGCGCTCGGTGGTCTCGCCGTAGAGGACGACGTCCAGGACCTGGGTGCGGGGCTCGACGAGGGTGACGATGGGCTTCTCGGTCTCCTCCGGGAAGGTGATGATGCGATCGACCTCGGCCTTGATCTCGTCGAGGACCTTGTTGTTGTCCAGGCCGCGGTTCAGCTCGACGGTGACCGTGCCCATGCCCTCGGATGACGTGGAGGTGATCTTCTTGATGCCGTCCACACCCTGGATGGCCTCCTCGACCCGGACGCACACGGCTTCCTCGACCTCGGAGGGCGTCGCGCCCAGGTACGGCACCCGGATCGAGATCATGTCCATGGTGACCTCGGGGAAGACCTCCTGCTTGATGGACATGGCGCTCATGATGCCGGCGGCGCAGATGACGAGCATCAGCAGGTTCGCCGCCACATGGTTCGTGGAGAACCAGCGGATCAGACCGTTCATCGGTCACCATCCTTCTCGGCGGCTGCCTGGGGCCGCTTCGCAGGGGCGGGCTCGCCCTCGACGCGGACGGGGGTGCCGTCGGCCACATACTGCAGGTTGCTGGTGCAGACCCGCTCGCCGGCGGAAAGCCCCGCGGCGATGACGGCTTGTTCGATGCCGGCGCGGGCGACGGTCACCGTGCGCAGACGCAGCTTGTTCTGGTCGTCGACGACCCACACCTCATTGCCGGGGCGCAGGGCCGAGCGGGGGATGACCACGGCGCCTGCCGGGGGCGGGGCCGAGAACGTGACCTCGACGAACATGCCCTCGACCAGAGCCGGCCGGTCGCCGAATTTCTCGTAGGGGGCGGGGATCTCCACGACGACGGGCACCATGCGGCTGCGGCTGTCCACGGCGCCGCCCAGGCGCACGGCCCGGCCAGTCCAGTGGTGCAGGGCGCCGGCGAACTCGGCGCTCACGACGACGGGCAGCCCGCCCTCGCCGCGGTGGCCCACGTTGATCCAGGTCAGGTCGTCGTCGGCCACGGGCACGGTGATCTCGGCGATGTCCGTGGCGTACACGGAGCCGACGGGTTGGCCCGCGCCCAGGAACTGGCCCACGTCGATGTCGGCGGCGAGCACCCGGCCGTCGAAGGGCGCGGTGATGCTGCACCGTGACAGGTTGACCTCGGCCTGGCGCAGGGCCGCCTTGGCCGCCGCCAGGCTGGCCCGGGCCAGTTTCAGTTGGGGCTCCCGCAGCACGAGGGGCGAGGGGGCGCTGCCTTCTTCACCGCCGAAGCCCGCGGCGCCGACCCGGTCCCACTCCCGCCGGGCGACCTGGGCCTCTTCCTCGGCCTGGGCCAGGTTCACCTCGGACTGGGCGACGTTGGCCCGGGCCTGCTCGACGAGGAGCGCGTAGTCCGTGTCGTCGATCCGGATGAGGACCTCGCCGGCCTCGATGTAGGCTCCGGGCTCCAGGTGGGGGGACCGGTCCACGACGCGTCCCGTCACCTGGGGCACCAGGTCCACCGAGCGCTTCGCCTTCACCGAGCCGAAACCGGTGACCCGCACGGGCTCGGTGTCCGGGGCGACGGTGATGACGGCCACCACGGGCCGCGAGGGCGGTGGCGCCTGCCTCTCCGGTCGCTTGCCGGTCTTGACGAGCACCACGGCGATAACGGCGCCGACCATGAGGATCAGCAGGGCGAAGAACAGATTGCGGAGGGTCTGAGCACTCACTGGTGGGCTCCTTGCTGGATGTCATCAGGGACGGTGTCGGATACGGGGGCGATTTCCCAGGGCCCGCCCAGGGCGAGGATCAGGTCCACCCGGGCCGCGCGGCGGACCCGCTGGGTGGTCAACAGTTGGCTCTCGGCGTTGAAGAGCCGGCGCTGGGATTCGAGGGTCAGGAGCAGGCTGTCCAGGCCGCGGCGGTAGCGTTCCTGGGCCAGGTCCACCGAGAGTTGGGCCCGGTCGGCGGACTCGGTGAGGCTGACCTCCTGCCGGGCCTGGAAGACCTCGGCGTCGAGGGCGTTCTCGACCTCGGCGAAGGCCTGGAGCACGGTGGCCTGGTAGGTGGCGACGGCGCCCTGGGCCCGGGCCTCGGCCGCCTTGATCTGGGCCTTGGTCGCGCCGCGGTTGATCAGCGGCATGACCAGGTTGCCCACCAGGGACCAGGCGTCGGAGCCGGAGGTGAAGAGGTCCTCGAACTCGAGGCTCTTGCTGCCGCCCTCGGCGGTCAGGCTGATGCGGGGGTAGAGGGCCGCCTTGGCCTGGCCGATGCGCGCGACGCTGCCCGCGAGGCGGGCCTCGGCGGCCAGCAGGTCGGGGCGACGTTCCAGCAGCGCGGCGGGCAATCCGGCCGGCACGGCGTCGAGGGGTCGGGGCATGATTTCGCGCAGGAGGCGCCCGTCCGCCTGTTCGAGGTCGCTGGCGACGATGGTGCCTGCCGGGTAGCGGCCCACGAGGATCTCGAGGCGCCGCCGGGCACCGGCGAGTTGCCCTTCGAACACCGGCAGTTGGGCCTCGGCCGCCGCCAGGTTCTGGCTGGCCAGGTGCAGGTCGAGGGCGCCGACGAGGCCGCGTCGGTAGCGATCCCGGACCGTCTCCAGGCTGCTGGTGAAGCTGGCGACGGTGCGGTTCGTGAGGGCGACCTGGAGTTGGAGTTCACGGACCTGCAGCCAGGTGAGCACGACGTCGGCCACGAGGGTCTGGGCCACGGCCCGCCGGTTCTGCTCGTTGGCCAGCAGGTCGGCGACGGCGGCTTCCTTGCCCCGGGACAGCTCGCCCCAGAGGTCGAACTGGTAGCGCAGGTTGGCCGTGGCCCCGTAGGAGTTGCTGTAGACGGGACCAAAGGAGAACTGCCGCTCGCTGCTCTTGCTCCGCATGGCCGTGCCGCCGACCTCGATGCTGGGCCAGCGCCGGGACTCGGCACCGCCGACGGCGGCCTGGGCCTCGAGCACGCTGGCCACGGCCCGATCGAGGTTGTGGTTGCGCACGAGGGCGCTGTCCACCAGGGCGTTGAGGGTGGCGTCCTCGAAGTCTTCCCACCAGCGCCAGGCGGCGCCGGCGCCCTCGTCGAGGGAGGCCGTGGTCGTGGCGGACCAGGCTTCCGGCGGCGGGGCGTCGAGCTCGGGACGTTCGTAGTCGGGCCCCATGGCGCAACCGGCCAGGAGGAGGACGGCCACGGCGGCCGCGGCGACGGGAAGAACCCGCGTCATGGGGTGACCTCCGGGTGCATGCCGTCGATGGCGGCGGTGGAGAAACGGACGATGTGGTCGGTCACGTCGGCGACGTACTCGTCGACGGGCGCGGCGAGGATCGGGAAGGACTTGAACATGAAGCCGCGCATCTCGATGCCGTCGGGCAGGGAGTCGGCCTTGAGGCGCCGCGCGATGAAGTGGTGGATCTGGCCCACGATGCTGGCGATGAGCCAGTTGACGTCGTCCTGCTGCAGATTGGGCCTGGCCTGGAGCATGGCGGCCGAGAAGGCGCCGAACACGGGCACGATCATCGTCTTGAAGACGACGAAGTGCCGGTTGTCGCAGCCGCCGTGCATCTCCCGGTCGATGGCGGCCATGATGCGGTCGCCGCCCCCCGAGGCGAGGGCCCCGCTCAGGTAGGTGGTGACGATGGCGCGGATGATGGCGTCCAGTTCCGGGTGGCTGCCGTCGGCGGGCATGGCCGCCTGCAGCGAAGCCAGGGTCGCGTCGCGCTGGACGCTGAAGCGGCGCCGGATCACCTCGTGGTAGAGGTTCTCCTTGCCCTGGAAGTGGTAGTTGACCGCCGCCACGTTCACCTCGGCGGCGGTGGCGAGGTCGCGCACGGACACGTCATCGTAGCCCCGTTCGCCGAAGAGCCGTTCGGCGGCGTCCATAAGGCGTTCCTTGGTGGTGGTGTCGGTCACGGCATCCTCCATTTAAACCAATGATTGAAGCGGTAGAATAAAACATATGTTTGAATATGTCAAGGAGGACGCCGTGCGCGCCATGGAGGGAGGGTTATCATGCTGTTTTCGGGGTCTAGCGGCCTATTCCCGCGGATCGCCCATGCGCCCCATGAAGAGGATCGCGCCGCTCGCCCGGTGGCGGATCAGGAAAACGAAGGGCCGGTCGGCCAGGAAGATCTCCGGCGGCGACGGGGCCACCGAGGTGATCCCCATGACCATGCCCGTGGCGGCAGCGGCCTCCGTGCCTTCCTCGTCCACGCGGACGTAGGCCTTGTGGATCACGTCCTGGATGAAGAGCCGGTCGGCCTCGGTGATGGCGCTGAAG
>JAUUZX010000250.1 GCA_030592025.1 bacterium
CCAGCCGTGACAGGGAGTTGCGGCCGTTGAGACTCTGGCGACATACTGTGCCTTTTCTTTTTAGCATCGCCTGACAAACCTTGCGGCCGGGTTTTCGCGGCAAACCTAAACGACCATGCTTGCCGGAGACCCTGTTCGAAAGCGAGCTTTTCGGCCATCGGGCCGGAGCCTTCACCGGGGCGGTGGGTGACAAGAAGGGGCTCCTGGCGTCGGCCAGCGGCGGCACCTTCTTCCTCGACGAGATCGGCGACATGCCCCTCGCTCTGCAGATCAAGCTGCTGCGGGTCATGCAGGAACGCAGCATCCGTCGCATCGGGGAACTCCAGAGCCGCCCCGTAGACATCCGCTTCCTGGCGGCCACCCACCGGGACCTGCCCCGGGAGATCGAGCAAGGCCGCTTTCGCCTCGATCTCTTCTATCGCCTCAAGGTCGTCAGTCTGGAGATCCCGTCCCTGCGCCACCGTCCCGAGGATGTCGCCCACCTCTTCGCCTGGTTCCTGCGCAAGAGTGGAGTGGACGACGGCACCCGCCGCATCAGCGAGCGGGCCCTGGCCGCGCTCCAATCCTGGCGCTGGCCGGGCAACGTGCGGGAACTGGAGAACGAGGTCCAGCGCTGGTGCGCCCTCCACGGGGACGAGCCGGTCATCCGTCTCAGCCACCTCTCGCCCGAGATCCAGGCCGCCCGCTCGGGGAGTTCGGGAGGCCTGGTCCACGCGGCCGATCTCGGCACCTTGCGGCCCCTGGGCCAGGCCAACGAACTCCTCGAACGGTACCTCATCCGCAAGGCCATCGCGGCGACCGAGGGCCGCAAGGCGGCGGCGGCCCGAAGGCTGGGCCTCTCCCGCCAGGGGCTGTACAAGAAGATCGCCCGCTACGGTATGGACGACCTGATCAAGCCGGTGGGGGTGGGGTGAACGCCGGTTCTATCGCGGAGCTATTTCCTCTCCAAGCAATTTTCCTTGTTGGCGAGTCCGGCCCTTGGGGGCATACTGTCGAGCGGATACACTCAGCGAGTAGCCGAAGTGCGCACCTTGCGGTCACCGTCTACCGGCGGTTCCGTGGCTGCGCCTATCGATGGTCACAAAGAGAGGAGAGGCACATGCGCAGGTTTATCGTCAGCCTGATCGCCATTGCGGGTCTGGGTCTGCTGGCCTTCGCCGGCTGCACCGACGCCGGTGATCCGGTTTTCCCCGTGGGGTCCACCATCCCCGTGGACTTCGTCGTCGATGATGGAGTGGGCGCCTGGGACAATCTACAGCTCAACGGTGATCTCACCGGCGGCAGCCCCGTTCCCATGACCCAGGACGGCATGAAGTGGACGGGCCGGGTCGAGGTGCCCGAGGCCGGCACCTACGGCTTCGACCTGGTCACCGATGACGGCGTCAAGGCTCTGGTCACCGTGCGCGCGGACCTGGAGGTGGTCGTGGACGCCGAGGGTGGCGTTTCGGGCGACACGGACCTGGAGCTCAAGGGCAACGCCAACGAAGGCTTCCGCATCGTGGTGCTCAACGAGAACCCGGCCTACACCAACATCAAGTTCAAGGGCGCACCCTGGGACGAGGACTGGTCGACGGTCGAGCGCGACGGCATGTCCGACGACGGCGTGACCAACTTCCGCAACGTCCCGGGCGGCCTGGCCGAGGGCACCTACGAGTGGGGCGCCATCGAGGACAATGGTGAGGAATTCGGCATCTGGCTGATCGAGGGCCCGAACCCCGTGGTGACGGTGAGCGCCATGGGTGCTGTTTCCGGCACCCTGGTCTACGAGATCGCCTCCCCGGAGCCGGCCACGACCCTGACCTTCAATTGCGACATGAACACCTTCGAAGGCGGCTTCACCACGGTCCACGTGCGCGGGACGTTCAACGGCTGGGCCGAGGCCCCGACCGACCTGTCGGACCCCGACGAGGACGGCGTCTGGAGCGTCACGGTTGATGCGGAGCAGAGCTCCGAGGTCATCTTCAAGTTCATCACCGACGGCTCGAACTACGAGGACGTGCCGCCGGCCTGCGGCGCCGACGACGGATTCGGCGGCTACAACCGCTCGGTCCTGGTCGGGACCGAGTCGACCTCGTACACGTCGGCGTTCAGTTCCTGCCCGCCGACCCGCTAGACGAATAAGGGTTTTTGAAAAGGCAGCCCCGGTCTCCGACCGGGGTTGTCCTTTTTTTTATGCCCCATATTGGGTAGTATGTTGGGCCGTGCCGGGAATGCCCCCGGTGCGCCGACGAACTCGCGGAGGTTCGACGATGCGGAAGATGATGCTCGCCCTGTTGCTGATGGCCGTCCTTGTGGCGCCCGCCCTGGCGCAGACCACCCTGCGGATCCACTACCACCGGTTCGACGACGTCTACGCCGGCTGGGGTATCCACCTGTGGAACGCCATCGAGTGGGAGGACGGCGGTGTATTCTACGTGAACGGCACCCGCTACGACTGGAACAGCCCCCTGCCCACGATGGGGACCGACAGCTTCGGCGAGTACTGGGACATCCCCATCATCTATCCGGACCAGGAACTTGGCTTCATCATTCACAACGGGGGGACGAAGGATCCGGGCCCGGACCTGTTCTGGTCCGACTACGTCACGAACCCCGAGATCTGGATCCTCTCGGGCTTCACCCAGATATTCACGGAGGAGCCCAACCCGGACGTGCGCATGATGTCGGCCACCAGTGACGGCGACCATGCGCTCGTGCTGGTCCTGGCCACCGACGCCGCCGAACTCGACGCCTTCCACGTCTTCAAGGGGGGCGTGGAGGAGACGGTGACCGCGCGTGTCCCCACCGGGGCCCGCACCGTCGCCATCACCTTGCAGGACGCCATCGACATCACGGCGCCCTACACGGTCAGCGACGACGTGGGGGGCAACGAGGTGGCCGTGCTCCACGACTTCGACGACCAGCTCTTCGTCTACCAGGGCACGGACCTCGGCGTGACCTACAGCCCCGCCCAGACCACGTTCAAGCTGTGGAGCCCCGTGGCCGAGACGGCGCGGGTGCGCATCTACGACAACGCCTGGGGCGACGACGAGGGCGACTCCTGGGTCGCCTACGCCCTGACCCGCCCCGACGCCACGGGGGTCATGGAGGTGACGGTGCCCGGCGACCACGCCGGCCGCTGGTACCTGTACGAGATGACCATCTACGGCGAGACCTGGCTCACCCCGGACCTCTACGCCGTGGCCATGAGCAGCAACAGCCGGCGCAGCGCCATCATCGACCTGGACACCACCGACCCCGTCGGCTGGGACACGGATGCGTACCCGGACTTCGGCACCCTCGAGTCCGTCATCTGGGAGGCCCACGTCCGCGACGTGACCACCAGCGAGTTCTGGAACGGCAGCGCCGGCGGCAAGCACAAGTTCACCGGCGTCGTCGAGGGGGGCACCAGCCACCAGGGCGTTGCCACGGGCTTCGATCACATCCTCGACCTGGGCGTCAACACGGTGCAGATCCTGCCCATGTACGACTTCTCCAGCGTCGACGAGAACAACCCCGACAGCCGCAACTGGGGCTACGATCCCTACATCTACAACCCGCCTGAGGGCGGCTACAGCACCGATCCCGACGACCCCGCGACCCGCATCACCGAGATGAAGCAGATGATCCAGGGCTTCCACGACCAGGGCATCAAGGTGGTCATGGACGTGGTCTACAACCACACCCACAACGTTGGGCCCCAGGGCTCGACCTACGACGCCATGGTGCCCAAGTACTATTACCGTCTCGAGAGCGACGGTTCGTACAGCAATGGCTCGGGCGTGGGCAACGAGGTCGCCACGGAGAAGGAGATGGCCCGGCGCTTCATCCTCCAGAGCTGCCTGTACTGGGTCGAGGAGTACCACGTCGACGGTTTCCGCTTCGACCTCATGGGCCTCATCGACACGCCGCTCATGGCCGAGATCACCACCGAGATCAAGGCGATCAATCCCCACGCCATCGTCTACGGCGAGCCCTGGGGCGGCTACGGGGGGACCATCCTCACGGGCAAGGGGGACCAGCGCGGCCTGGGCTTCGCGGTCTTCAACGACAACATCCGCAACGCCATCCGCGGGTCCACCGACGGCACCGACCCTGGCTACGCCATGGGCGACACGGGTGACCGGGCCGCGGTGATCCAGGGCCTGAAGGGGGCCATCGACGACTTCACCGACGGGCCCACCGAGACCATCAACTACATCTCGGCCCACGACAACTACACCTGGTGGGACAAGCTCGATTACCGCTGGAACCCCAACGAGACGCCGCCGCCTCATCACCCGGAGGTTACCCTGAGGGGCATGGCACGGCTGGGCCTGTCCATGGTAATGACGGCCCAGGGCATCCCCTTCCTCCACGCGGGC
>JAUUZX010000063.1 GCA_030592025.1 bacterium
AGCGACAGAGGGTGGTAGTGAAAATGAAAGGAAAAAAATTAACAGTTGAAGATTATAAAGTATAAAATTTATGCATTATTTATTTATTACATTTAGTTTTATTTTTGGACTGATGATCGGGTCTTTCATTAATTGTTTGGTTTGGCGCCTTTATAAAAATGAAGGTTTGTGGAATAGGTCTTATTGCCCTGGGTGCAAACAAAAAATTGCTTGGTATGACAATATTCCTGTTTTAAGTTATATTTTTCTTTTTGGAAAATGTCGAAACTGTAAAGAGCGTATATCTTTTCAGTATCCGATTATAGAGTTGGTGACAGGAGCTTTGTTTGTAATAGCCTTTTTTATTCAATTTTCAATTTTTAATTTTCAATTTTCAAACAATTTTTAATGTTTCAATGACTAAATTTATAATGTTTGAAATATTTGGAAATTACTAATTAATTAAGGAGGAAAAATATGCAATATAATTTAGAAGAAAGAACAAAGAAATTTAGTAAAGAAATTTTAAAATTAATAAAAAGTATAAAAAAGAATGAAATTAATAGAAATTTGATCTGGCTGACGGTCTGGTGCTGGACCTTCTCGTGGGCCTGGAGCACCGCGTCGCAGGCCATGGACGTGGCCTCGATGAACACGGCCACCCCGGTGACGAGCACGGCGGCTGTCTTCAGGTCCCCGTAGCCCGATATCTTGACGAAGACGATCAGGAATCCGTAGCACGCGGTGGCCAGCAGCCAGCGCACCCGCACCGTCGCCCACAACAGGGACGGGGTGAGCCCCCTGCGCCGGGTCACCTCGCGGGTGAGCAGCGACCCCAGGCCGTAGTTGGTCACCACCAGCAGGATGGTCGTCAGGTCCGTCGCCGCGCCCCAGAGGCCCATGCCGTCGGTGCCCAGGAGGGGCGTCATCTTGCGGATGAGCAGCACGCTCAGCGCCCGGCCCAACAGCAGGCCGACCGTCAGCAGGAGGGTGTTCTTGGCGACGGTGCGCGTGGCGCCCAAAGGTCGTTCTCCCTAACTCAGAAGTAGCCGCGGGTCGTGGCCGTCAGCACCGGCCCCTCGGACCCGTCCAGGGCCCAGGTCACGTCGATGCGCGCGACGTGGGAACTGGCCGAGCGTGTGGGTCCGAAGCGCAGACCGCAACCCATTTCGTGGCGGGCGTCGCCCAGGTCGTAGTCCTCGTCGTCCCACCAGGCCGCGCCGCCGCCGTAGAAGACGGCGCCGCCGGCGCGGAAGAGTCCGAAGATCTCCCATGGCGAGACCTTGCCCAGTTCGGTGTTCCAGCGCACGAGGCGGTCGCCGGCCATGCCGTCGAAGCCCAGGGTGCGCAGGCCGCGGTCGAGGCCCAGTTTGAAGGCGCTGACCCCGTTCAACCGACTGCCGTGGGCGCCCTCGGCGAAGACCCGGGCGATCCAGGGGGTTTCCTCGGCGCCGGTGGTCGCCACCCACCCCACCACGGCGTCGAAGGAGTGCTGGCGCACGTTCTCGTCACCGACCACGCCGAAGCCGCCGAGGCGCGCCATGACCAGCCCGACCGGGGCCGGACGCCACAGGGACGCGGACACCTCGGCGCGCCAGGCCGGTTCGCCGAAGTTGGTCGTCGAGCCCACCGTGCCGCCCGAGGGCCCCAGGTTCAGGTCCAGCACCGGGTCGAAGGGGATGTCCTCGACGGGGCCGTACTGCAGGACGAACCGTCGCTTGGCCCATTGCCGCCCGGTGGCCTGGAGGCTGAGGTGGGGAAAGATTTCCGTCCCCTGATCGCGGGCCATGGGCGACCGCCCGTCGATGAGCCAATCCAGGTTGACGTAGCGGCCGTCGGACAGCTCCTCGAGGGGCTCCGGGGCGTAGGCCGTGTCGGTGTAGCGCAGGCCGAGGCCCAACCGCCACACCCGGGACGCCCCCCGCGGCGTGAGGCGGGCCCGCAGGTGGAGTTCGGCGCCGGTGTCCTGCCGGGGGATGTTGGCGTAGAGGCTCGCCTCCTCTGCCGGGTTGAGGCCCGCCGGGCCCGCGTTGGACAGGAAAGTGCGGACATCCGACTCGCTGTCCCAGGCCCGGGCCAGGACGCTGTGCGGATCATCGAGAGCGTAGAAGGGGCGTATCAGGCTCAGCCCGTAGTTGTGCCCGTCGCCGGTTTCGGAGTAGTCGATCCCCAGGTGCAGGGCCTGGCCGAAGAGCCGGCGTGCGCGGTACCAGAGGTTCCAGTAGGAACGGTCTTCGTCCTGGCCGACTCCCGCCCCGAGGGTGACGCCGCGGCCCAGGAAGTTGCGCTCGGAGATACGGACATTCCACCGCTGGTCGCCCCCCGAGGCGCGGCTGTAGCCGAGGGACGTGTTGAGGGTCCAGGACTCGCGGACGGTCACGAGGATGGCGACCGAACCGTCGGCCGACGTGTCCACCGCGGTGACGTGGACCTGCCGGAGGTAGCCCAGCGATCGCAGATTGCGTTCGGTCTCGGCCAGCAGCCTGGGGTCGAAGACCTCGCCCTCGGCAAACAGCACCTCGCGCCGCAGGACATTCTGCCGCGTTTTCATGTGCAGACCGTTCATGCCCCGGCGCAGCAGCTTCTCGGGGCCCCGCGTGGCGGCGACCTCTTCGTCGGTGAAGATGTCCTCGCCCACGACGGTGATCCTGCCCACGCGCAGGACATCGGCGCCTTCCTGGGCCACCGCAACCCCCGCCCCCAAGGCCATCAGGCACCAAGCCGTCAGGACAATCCGGCGGGCCTTCGCGTCACATATGCCATGTTGACATGTCACGCGTCGGCACCTCGGGTGCTGCGGAGGTCTTCGTGGGGGATATCATGCAGGATCACAATGATCTTTCATGTTGTCACACAACGTGTTGCATGTCTGACGACGACATTCCGCCGGCTCGGGCACAACGCTTGTATAGGGTAGGGCAAACGCGCGACTCACGGCCGCTGTGCGGCCCAAAAGATAACACAGGACCTTTGGAGGACCAACCATGAATACCCTGCTGCCGATGACCCGTTTGATCGACGCCGCCCTCAACAACCGCGCCGAAGGCTGGGCTCCCCATGCCGGCTGCGCCACCACCCCCCGGTCCGACGTGATCGAGGGCGAGAAGGAGTACCGCATCCTCATGGACCTGCCCGGCGTGCGGAACGAGGACCTGGAAATCAACGTCGAGCACCAGACCCTGACCGTGAAGGCCAACCGCACCCTCGACCTCCCCGAAGGATTCGAGAGCCAGCGCCGCGAACGGTCCACCCTGGTGGACTTCGCCCGCACGTTCCGCCTGGGCAACGCGGTGGACGCCGAGAACATCCGCGCCAGCCTGAAGGAAGGCGTCCTCGAGCTCACCCTGCCCAAGTCGGAGCAGAGCGTGGCGCGACGGATCGAGATCAACTAGCGCACTCGACGCCACAAGGATGTGGCCGACGGCGACCGGGCCGGGGGGAAACTCCCGGCCCGCGTCGTCCATGGCCCCATCGCATCCCGCCCTTGTCAGATGCGCCTCCGCTGGCATAATGCCTCCATGAAACTCATCACCTACACCCAGGGTGCGGACCCCCGCCCCGGCCTCGCCATGAACGACACGGTGGGGCTCGATCTCGCGGCGGCAGCGCCCCAGCTGACCGCCAACTGGCACCTCCTCCTGCCGGACCTGACCGAGGTGCGCGCCGTCCACGACTCCTTCGTGGCGGAAGCATCCGCCATGGCGGACCGCCTCGCGGGGGGCGACCGGCTGCCCCTGCCCTGGTTCAGCCTGGGCGCCGCCCGTCTGCTGGCGCCGGTGATCCTGCCGTCGAAGATCATCTGCGTCGGCCTGAACTACCGGGACCACGCCGAAGAGCAGAACAAGCCGCTGCCCCCGCGACCGCTTCTGTTCTGCAAGGCGCCGTCGTGCCTGCAGGCCCCCGGGGGCCCCATCGAACTGCCCAGCGACCTCACCCAGGTCGACGCCGAGGCCGAACTGGCCGTGATCATCGGTCGCCCGGGGCGCGCCATCTCTCGGGCAAAGGCCCGCGAGCACATCGCCGGCTACACCTGCTTCAACGACGTCTCGGACCGTGAGGCCCAGTACGCGGACCGCCAGTGGTTCCGCGGCAAGAGCATCGACACCGGTGGCCCCTGCGGACCCTGGGTCGTCACCCCGGACGAGCTGCCCGACCTCGCCCACGGCCTGGACATCCGCTGCCGCTGGAACGACGAGCTCATGCAGCAGAGCAACACGGAGCAGCTCATCTTCCCGGTGGACGTCCTCATCGAGCACGTGAGCCGCAACATGACCCTGCTGCCCGGCGACATCATCGCCACCGGCACCCCCGGCGGCGTGGGCGTCTTCCGTGACCCGCAGGTTTTCTTGAAGCCGGGCGACACGGTGACGGTCGAGATCGAGGGCATCGGATCGCTGACCAACCCGGTAACCCGCTGGGAGACGTAAACGGGCCCTAGCCCTCTCGTATTGCCGAACGCCCTGCCCGCCCGGGGCTCCCACGCCTGGCCCTGGCCATGAGGCCGGGCACGCTCCCCTTGTATCTCCTTGCCCCCGCTACGATTCCATATTTTTTCAAGCCATTCCCCAAAGTTTCCCGCGAAGGTGGAACGTGCCTTGCCGTTCCCTGCTCGGACCACGCTTCGCCGGGCAGGTCGCAATGCCCCGGCACCGGATCGACAACGGCCGCGCCCAGCACCTAGCGGAGAGACCTACATGATGACCACGGCCCGCCTCAGCTCCAACGCTCTCATCGAACTGATGGAACGCATGCCCGCCTACCGCACCTACCGCACCGCGGAGGACGCCGCCGCAGCCGAGCGCACGTTCCGCCACGCGCTGGGACTGCTGCTGAAGGACTGCGGCAACCGGCTGCTGAACGTCTCGGAGCGCAAGAGCCAGTACCTGGGCGCCGAACAGAACGCCATGATCGACGTCCTCATCGACCGCATCACCGCCATCTTCCGCCGCCTCGACCGCGAGGGCGACGTGTGCCTCGTGGGCGACTGCAGCGCGACCATCGCCGAGCTCGAGGATCTCGACATGCGGCTCATCCTGCTGGTCGAGCAGGCGACGCTGCTGGTGGCGGATCTCGAAGGCGGCGTGCCGGCAGCGACGTGGTTCCAGCAGGAGGCCGGGCGTCTGTCCCAGGGCCTCGAGACCTTCAGTGAGATGGCCGAAGAGCGAAACTATCTGTTGGGGCTCGGGTGGGAATCGGAGTTCACCTGGCCCGGAAGGACAGAGACATGACCGAACGGGGGGATTGGACGACCATGGAAACCAACAACAGCATCATCGAGTGGAGCGTCCAACCGGATCAGGGCATGGTCCAGGGACCCCTCGACCTGAATTTCCTCGCGGGCCAGCGCATCTCCCTCAGCCTCCAGCCGGGGCAGATCGCCATGCTCATCCACGATGAGCATCTGCAGGCCGTGTACATGGACGGCGTCCATCTGATGGCCGTGGGCGAGGGCAAGGGCGACGTGCCCCGCGACGGCCACCTCGTGTTCCTGGACGTGAGCGAGGGCCTGCAGGTGGCCTGGACCAACGGCCAGCCCGCGCCCCTGGACGGCACCGCCGGCATCATCGGCAACTGCACCCTGGCCATCGCGGCGCCCGGCCGGTTCTACGAGACCTTCCTGGCCGGCACGTCGGAGTGGGACGAGGACTTCATCCGCCGCCTCGTGCGCCAGGCCTCGTCCGCCGCCCTGGAGCGGGCCCTTACGAACACCGACCCCGACGCCATGCACCTGCAGACGCGGCTGGCGAACCTGGCCCCGGCGGACCTGGACGAGGAGCTCGCGCCCCTGGGCCTGAGCTGCACCCGGACGGCCCTGTACACGGCCGCGCCACCGGTGGAGAATCTGGCTCCTGAATTGGCTCCGGACGTGACTGGACAATTCGAGGGTGTGCGGCATACTTGACTGCGGCGGTCGGCTTGCCCTTCCGCCAACGTGCTGAGAACCACCCAGCAAAAGGCCGGATCCCATGCGCCCACGCCGACTGTCGTCCCTTTCGTTCCCCTGCACCCTGGCCGTGCTCGTCGTCCTGACCTGCCTGACCTGGCTGCCCGGAAGCGCGTTTGCCGTCTTCGGTGACACCGCCGCCGATACCGTCATGTCGTCCACCCGCCTCGGCGAGATCGTCATTGAGGGCAACACCCGCACGGACACGGCGCTCATCCTGCGCGAGATCGGCCTCACTCCTGGTCAGACGTTTGCCTACGACGACATGGACGCGGTCTGGGACCACCTCGAGGACTCGGGCTACTTCGCCTTCGTGGACATGGAATTCGATGACATGGATCCGGACGCCGTGGTGCTGCGCGTCTTCGTCGAGGAGGACATGACCCTCGACTATGGCCCCCTCGCGCGCTACGACCGTCGCCACAAGTACCTGCTGGGCGCGCGCCTCACCGAACGCAACCTGCGCGGCTCCGGCGAGGTGCTCGAAGCCGCCGTTTCGGTGTACTACATCCAGCGCGGCGAGATCTCCTGGACCCGCCCCTGGTTCCTGGGCGTGGACGGCCTCAAGGCCCGGTTCGCCGCCGACGTCGAGCAGGCCGACTTCGTGTTCCGCCCCACGCGGTACCGCAAGTGGGACGCGGGCGTGCAGTTGCGCTGGAACTTCAGCGGGCCCTTCTACGTGCTCGGCGGCTTCGACTACGGGTCCTTCGACCAGCACGACGACTACAACTGGGTCCTGCCTGATCGCGGCGAAGGGGAAGGCGCAAAGGTCGTCCACGGGGCGGCCGTCGCCACCCACGGGATCCTGCGCGGAGCCGTCGGCGTGGACAGCCGGGACAACCGCTACTACCCCGGTCGGGGCGTGTACGTGGAAGGCGCCGTGAAGCGCTGGCTGAGCGACGACTTCGACAGCTATACTGAAACGTCGATCGACGCGCGATTCTTCGTGCCGGTGCCCATCGACAAGCACGTGCTGGCGCTGCGGGCCTGGGGACGCCGCGTCGACGGCCCGGCCCAACTCGACAACGTGCTCTACCTGGGCGGACCGGAATCCGTGCGCGGCTACAGGTTTGGCGGCCTGGAAGGTGACGAGTGCTACCTGCTGAGCGTGGAGTACCGGGTGCCGCTGTTTATCATGCCCATCAGCCCCCGCGGCGAGCTCATCGGCGCCGGCCTGCTGGAAAGCATGGCCCGCGGCGGCCCCCAGGCCCTGCGCGGCACCCGGCGCATCCTCACCTTGCTGGAGGAGGCCGAGGTGCTGCCGGATCATGTGCTGGAGGAGATCGCGGAGTTGCGCCACGCGTCGTGGTC
>JAUUZX010000039.1 GCA_030592025.1 bacterium
GCCGGCGGGTGAGGTGTGATGTGGGACGGGCCAGGACCTGGTGACCGTCGCCGCCGGCACTTGTTTGTTTTTCATGCCTGTCGGGCGCGCCCACCGGGAGCGGCGTCCAGGCAGCCGATCCGGGACCGCGGCCCATGGGGACCTCACCGGTAGCTGGACGGGAAAGGTCTGACGCCATGCGTTCGATTCGAGTTGGGCTCCTCGTGATGATTCTCCTGGCCGTTGCAGCCTGGTTTTCACCGGCGTTGGCCGGCACCTGGTCCGACGCGGTGTGCCTCGATTGCCACACCAACACGGGTGGCGTCCCGACCGAGGTCGACCTCCACAGTCTCGAAGGTTCCGTGCACGACGGCTTGAGTTGCCAGGACTGCCACATCGGGATCGACGAGATCCCCCACGCGAACATCCTGCCCGACCCCCAGTGCAACGCCTGCCACGACGATGTCGCCGAGACCTACGTCCAGCACGGTCGCGGCTTCGTCGGCGAGTCCCCCTGGGTGCCCACGTGTCAGGATTGCCACGGCAGCCACGGCATCCTGCCCCCCGCCAATACCGAGTCCCAGGTGCATCCGGCCAACCTGCCCGCCACCTGCGGAACCTGCCACGAGGACCAGGAATTCCTCGAGCGTCTCGACATCAAGTTCAAGCACCCCATCGAGGTGTACCAGGAGGGTGTCCACGGCCAAGCGACCGCTGGCGGCAAGGACACCGCGGCGTCCTGCAACGACTGCCACTCGACCGGCGGCACGGCCCACCGGATCCTGCCCCCGGGCCACGTCGAGTCCACCATCAACTTCTTCAACATCTCCAAGACCTGCGGCAAGTGCCACAGCCTCATCCAGCGCGAGTTCGAGACGGGCATCCACGGGCAGTTCGTGGCCCGTGGCGAGGTGGACGCGCCCACCTGCACCCAGTGCCACGGGGAGCACGGCATCCTGGCCACGGACGATCCCCGCAGCCCGGTCAGCCCGTTCCGTGTCGCTGAGGCCACCTGTTCGCCCTGCCACGATTCGGCCAAGCTGAACGAGAAGTACGACCTGCCCTCGGGCCGTCTGCAGTCCTACGTGGATTCCTACCACGGGCTCAAGAGTCGCACCGGTGACAAGACGGTGGCCAACTGCGCCTCCTGCCACCAGGCCCATCTCGTCCTTTCGTCGTCCGACCCGCGCTCGTCGGTGGCGCCGGAGAACCTGGTCACGACCTGCGGGCACTGCCACACGGGCATGTCCGCGGAGAAGGCGTCCAAGACCAAGATCCACGAGCCCGTGAGCGGCACCGCCGAGGGGTGGCCCTACTACGTGCGGACCATCTACCTGGTGATGATCCTGATGATCATCGGCGGCATGACCATCTACTGCTTCCTGGACTGGTTGCGGCAGGTGCGCAATGTCCTGCGCAAGAAGCAGGTGCGGCGCATGGAGGCCGACGAGGTGGTCCAGCACACCGTGCTCGCCGTCTCATTCTCGGTTCTGGTCCTGACGGGCTTCTCCCTGCGCTTCTACGACGCCTGGTGGGCGCGCATGATCTTCGGCCACGAGGGTGGCGCCCAGTTGCGTGGCTTGATCCACAGGGCGGCGGCCATCGTCATGCTCCTGGGTTCGTTCTGGCACGCGGGCTACCTGATGACCGCCAAGGGACGCGTCTTCCTGCGGGACATGGCGCCGAGGCTGCTGGACGCCAAGCAGGCCTGGGGCATGTTCATGTACAACATGGGCCGCACGGATGCGCACCCTCAGATGCGCCGTTTCTCCTTCGTGGAGAAGGCCGAGTACTGGGCGCTGATCTGGGGCACGGTGGTCATGGCCCTCACGGGGCTGGCCATGTGGTTCGAGAAGGCCATCATCCCGTACATCGGCAGGGGCGTTCTCGAGGTCCTGCTGGTCATCCACTACTACGAGGCCTGGTTGGCCTTCCTGGCCATCCTCGTCTGGCACATGTACGGCGTGCTCTTCAACCCGCACGTGTACCCGATGAACCCCTCGTGGCTCACCGGCAAGATGCCCGAAGAGATGTTCAAGACCGAGCACCCCGCGGCCCAGTCCCCGGGCAACGTGGACAAGATGAAGCGTCTCGGACTCGAGCGCGACGTCTAGGCTCCTGACCCGTCACGTCAGGCCCGGCTCCCCATCCTGGGAGCCGGGCCTGTTTTCGTCGGGCCTGCCGGGGCCATTCAAGACTCAGGGAGGACGGTTCACGGCCGATTCTTGACGAGACGCGTTATTCTCTCGGCAAGAGATCAGGAGTGAGCCCATGCCATTCGCCGAACAACTGCTATACGGGTCCGATGACGGTGACCGGAAGAACCGCCGTATCCTGGCCCAATCGCCTGGTCTCGGCAAGAGCGTGGCGGGAGAGATCCGGCAACTCTGCGAAGGTTGGGGTGTGGCGCCGGTGGCGGGGCTGGACCGGCCCGCGCTGATCTCCATGCCACTCAAGAACTCCCTCGCCTCCATGCGGGGTCGTCTGTACACGATCATCCAGGTCGGGACCGGGCCCGAGCCGACCCACCACGCGATCGTGATCACGGAGGCGGACTACGCGGCCTTCGGGCACAACCCCTACGCCCTGCCACGTGCCTTCGATTTCCTTGGCGGTTGGCGCGTCGGGATCATCCTGGACCGCAGGGCCTTCGACGAGGTGCCGGACACGGCCATCGTGGTCGGCCCTCCCGAGCAGGCCGATCTGGCGGTCGTGACCGAGAGTCTGCGCCAGATCCTGGTCAAGGGCCGCATCCAATTGCCCCTGACCCAACCCGGCATCGAAAGCGACCATGTCCTGGCGCTGATCATCGCCGGTCTGCCGAACCCCCTGCGCCGCGAATTGCGGTTCGCGTCCTTCACCGCCAGCGAGTCCAACAACCACACCCTATGCGCGATGAGCACGCCGAACTGCACGTTCCGGGGCTGGCAGCGTTTGCTGCTCGCCGAAGTTGCCGCCATCGTGCCCGAGGAGGTGGACGCCTACGCAAATAAGGTGGGGGCGTGCATCACCGCCGGCGATCTGCCCGGGCTCTGCCGGCAGGGGCGTGACCAAACCACCATCCCCGGGGCGCGTAAGCCCGAGGGAGCGCTCGATCCCATACGGCCGACGGCCGCCGCCGTGCCACGGCGTTCGGCTCCGCCACGGCCGGAGCAGCCGCCCCGCCCGTCGGTACCCCCGGCGCGGACCATGTCCAGCAAGGGCCAGGCGAAGGCCTCTGAGAACAACCGCAAAACACCGCGCAAAACACCGCGCAAGGCTCCTCGCACCTCCAGGCTCGTGCAAGCGGGCACGGCTCTGCGCGTCCGGGGAGGCGGACGACCCCGACGCGGGCGTGTGGTGCCGATGGTGGTCGCCGGCGTCCTCATGGTGGCCGCGCTGTGGTGGCGCATGCCCGACCTCGAGCAACTGGTCATGGACCGCTGGGACGGGTTCGCCGGCCGGAGCGCAGCGGAGGGGGACCACGCCACGACTCTCTTGCAGGTCATCGACGTGGGGGCGGTGTACGACCGCGAGATCCAGCGGTTGTCCCAGGCCGGGTTCATGGGTCATGGGGATGGTCAGCGGGATCGTCACCGGGCCATCGTTACCTTGCAGACCGATGTGGCGGCACCGTTGCTCAAGCAGACGGATCTCTTCACGGCGCTGGCGGCCGAAGGCATCCAGCAGGCCGGGCGCCCCGACCGCGAGCTGGCGCGCATGAGTTCCCTCGACGCCCAGGGGATCATGTTGGATCAGGAGTTGAAGCGGCTCGAACTGGCCTGGCTCTCCCTTTCCCGGGGCATCGACTGGCAGGACCTCGGCCAGCTCGGGGACAAGGAGGTTTCCGCCCGTCGTGACTCCGTCCGCAGGACCGACAAGACGGCCATCGCCGCCGCCGCGAGAGAACTCGGTACCGTCGAGGCCACCCGCCGTATCGCGAAGGCCCGTCGCCAGGTCGCGGGCATGGCCGATCTGCTGACTCTTTTCCAGGCGACCACCTGGTCCCCCCGGTGGGAAAAGAAACTCGCCACGGCTGCGGAGCGGGTGTCACCCCGGGCCAGCTCCGCCACCCGCGCCTACCGCAACAGCGCGTTCGCCTTCATGCGCCTGAAGCGCGCCGAGAGGATCCAGGCGGCCCATGACATCGTCTACACGGAAGACTTCCGGGACGGCGTTTGGCCGGCCCGCGAAGTGGCTGATGTGCTCCCGGATCTGCGCCAGGAAGTGGCGCGCTTCGGGCGCAACGCGGCGCCGTCACTGTTGAGCGGCACCTTGGATCTCTACTCGGCCCTTGCCAAACCCGCGAGCCTGGCCCGGAAGGCCGCGCAGGGGGATGCCCTGGCGAAGCTGGCCGCGAACCCGGCGGTGCGTTTCGACCCGGAGACGTACGCCGACCAGTTCGCCCGGATCCGCTTCGAGGCCGCGGGCGAGTTGCTGGAGACCGGGGTCGATTCGACCGGCCTGCCGGAGCATCTGTTCCGGGCGGGGGAGACCGAGATGGTGCGCCGCTTCCACACCAACCTCAACGGCGATGCCGACGCCCAGGTCTGGTGGGCGGAGCAGGAACTGCAGGCACAACCCTTCCTGGCCCGTTGGGCCGGTCGGCTCGCGAAAGAGGCGTTCCACACCGCACAGGAACGCCAACAGGGTTTCGACGCCGCCTGGTCCGAGTGCGTGCGGCTGCAGCGCCTCGTCCGCTCGCGGGCCATCGGCGGGACGGACTGGACAGCCGTCTGGCTGGATCTCCACGAGCAGGTCGGCCAGACCCTCGACGACTACGCGCGGGACCTGGGGGGCGACCCGCGACGGGCATCCCGTCTGGCCCAACTGGCCGAGGTAAAGGGGGCCCTCGAGGAATCCCGTGAGCTGGTCCTGGACGCGGTGACGATTCGCCTGCCCCAGGGAGCCCTGGACGCGCCGGTGGCGGTGACCCTCGAGCTGGGGTTCGGGGACGCCGGGGGCTTTCGCCGGTCGTCGCCCTTGACGGTCGGTCCGTCGGCACCAGCGGGTTCGGGTTGGGTCGGCACCGCCGATCTGGGTTGGCACCTGCCGGTGGGTATGGACGATGCCCTGTCAGGCAGGGTCCTTGGCACCGACGGGGAGGAGATATTCGCCGTGCAATACCCCTCGTTGCGGGAGCGGGTCGGCGCGGGCGCTCTGGCGCGGGCGCGCGGTGACGCTGGGTTCACCATAAGCTTCCAGGTGGACGTGGCCTGGTGGCACGGATTGGAATTGCAGCCTCTCGAGTGAAACCCTCGGCGACATTGTACGTAGAAAGGAACACGGCCCCAACGGGTCGTGTTTCTTGATGACGACGACACCGAGGAGGTCTCCATGCTGCGCCACCTGCGCTTCGCCGCACTTCTGTTGCTGGCAGCCACATTGCTGCTGCCCAGCGCCCTGTTTGCCGATGACGATCCCGACGATACCCCTACGGTCATCATCGTGGGCGATGGCGACGAACGGATGACGATCACCCTCGACGGGTCCGCCCTCGAGGTCGTGCAGGTCGACGGCGACGAGACCTCCGTCCACATGGTGGATCTGGCGGCCATCGGCGATCTGGTGGGGGATGCCCTCGTCGACCTCGACGATCTCCAGTTCGCTCTGCACATGGGTCAGGACAACAACCTGCAGTTTTCCCACGAGGACGTCACCTGGGAGACGGACCTGGACGTGATCATGGCCCAGGTCGGCGCGGCCCTCGATTACGGGCTGGCCGAGTTCGACACGGGCGAATGGACCCACGATCGCGAGCGGGACGCGACGACCGACGACCTGCGGGATGAGCTGCGGAATCTGAAGGCGGAAATGCGGGACCTGCAGCGTGAACTCAGGGCCTTGGAAGGAGACGGGGACCGCTGAGGCGATTTTCGGCTCCGGGACACCCCCTCCGGCGCTCCGTTCGGCCTCCCCCTTGGTCGCGGACGTCGCGAGGGGGTCGTCGTATCAGAGACGCTCGGCCACCGCCGCGAGGATCTCCTCGTGTTCCGGGAAGCGGTCGAGGGCCTTCTTGCTGAAGACGAGGTCGCCGTCGATCTCGACCTCGAAGACGCCACCGCCGGAGGCGATCAATTCGGCCTCCAGGTTGTGGCGCTCGCGCAGCTCATCCGCCAGACCGGCGGCACGGGGCTGGTAGTTTCAAACCTGGCAGTACTCGATGGTGATCTTCACGGCGTTTTCCCTTTCTAGAAACGGATCAGCGGCTTGGGCCACGCGGCGAGGGTCTTCTCGAAAGACGCCGGCGTGTAGTCGTCGATATGGACGACGGCGTCATCGCCGCCACCCAGGATGACTTCGCGGATCCTGTCCTGGATGCCGTTGGACCGGTCCTCCAGGAGATTGCGGGAAATATACCAGGTTTCGAAAATCCGGCGACCGATGACGCTGTGCAGCGTCAGTCCGTTGACGATGACCCGGTCGAAGGCCTGGATGTGGAAGTTGCCCTGCTTGAGGCCGAAGAGGATGACCTCGCCACCGCGCCGCGTGCTCTGGATGGCGTTGTTCACGCTCGAGTTGAAACCGGCCATCTCCATGGAGACGTCGGCGCCGAGGCCGCCGAAGGACTCGCGCACGGAGGCGACGAGTTCCTTGTCCGCCGACCAGGCCTGCTTGCCGTTGTTGCCCAGGTCCACGGGGATCACGTCATCGGCGCCCAGGCGGCGCGCCATCTCGATGTTCTGGGGGTTGGGCTCGATGCCGATCACCCGCGTCGCGCCCAGGGCTCGGGCCACCATGATGACGAAGAGGCCGATGGTCCCGCATCCGAAGACCGCCACGGTCCGACCCCGCAGATCGGCCGTGGTGCAGGCGTGGACCGCGTTGCCGAAGGGTTCCTGCAGGGCAGCCACCTTCATGGGGATCTTGCGGGGGTCCGTGGGCCACAGCACGTTGGCCGGCAGCTTGATGTACTCGGCGAAGCAGCCGTTGCGGCCGATGCCGATGATCACGTCCTGGCTGCAGATGTGGGTCTGGCCGATGCGGCACTGGTAGCAAGTGCCGCAGATGATGTGGCTCTCCGTCGAGACGATGTCCTTGGGGGCCAGGCCGTAGCGTCCGGTCACGGCCGAACCGACCGCGACGATCTCGCCGATCATCTCATGGCCGATGATGCGCGTCGTCTCCTTGGTGCGCTTGAGGGAATCGAAGATCATGCCCTTGAAGGCGACCCGGTTCCAGATGCCGCGGTCGCTGCCGCAGAAGCCGGCGAAGACGACCTTGACCAGGACGTTCTCGGCGTCCGTGGGGTCGGCTGTCTCGTCGAGCCGGGGGGTGGGCATGTCACGGACTTCGAAGCCCCGGGTCTTGTCCCAGGGCATGCTGGCCTTGTCGTAGACCAGGCACTTCATGGTTGCGGCAGCCACTTGCAAACCTCCAGCACGTGTCGACCAGAAAAAGGAAACGGGACCGGCCGCCACCGGCCGGTCCCGTCGTTCGCGCCGGTCGAGGTCAGTTGACGCGGTCGCCCGAGTCCGATTCGCGGGACCAGTAACCGTCGTCCCAGTCATCGTCGCCGCGGGCCGCGGGACGTTCCTCCTCGGCCAGCAATTCGTCCAGCGACACCATTTCCGGTGCGGAAAAATCCTCGCTGCGTTCCATCGGTGCGCGGTCCGCCCCGATGAGTTCGCTCAGGAAGCGATCGACCCCGCTGAGGGCCGAATCATCGGCGGCGGGCATGGTCATCGCCTCGGCGATTTCCTCCCGCTCGCCGGCGGAAACCATCGCCTCGGCAATCGCGGCGAAAGGTGCGCTGACGTCGGTATCCTGAGTCTGACAGTAACGGCTGACAAGTTCGTCCGCCAGATCAAAGTAGGCCCGGCTGCCCGCCGAGCGGCGGTCGTAGATCACCGCGGGCTTGCCGTGCAGGGCCATCTCCGTCAGGCGCGTCGTTCGGGGTACGGCGCTCTCGAAAAGCACGTCGCCGAATTCCTCGCTGACCTTCTCGGCCACGTGACGGCCCATGCGCGTCCGACCGTTGGCCATGGTCAGGAACAGGCCCTCGAGGGCCAGGGGAGCGTCGGCAGAACGAGTGTCCGGTTGCTCGGGGGTGGTCTCCGGGTGCAGAAAATTGCGGGCGCGGAACTCATCGACGAATTCGAGCAGACTACCGAGGGATTCGCGGCACAGTTCCTCGGCCTGCACCGGCACGAGGTAGCTGTCCGAAGCCAGCAGGGCCGTGCGCGTGGCGGGACCCAGGCTGGGGGGACAATCGATGAGGATCGTGTCGTAGAGGGCGCGGGCCCGGTCGACCTCGCGGATGAATTCGCCGGACCGCTGCTCGATGGTCGTGAAGAAGTGCTCCTCGTCCTCCAGCGTGAGCACCCGGGGCGAGACGTAGTGCAGGCCCTGCAGGGGCGACGGCTGCACCAGGTCGACTAAGCGCTCCCCGC
>JAUUZX010000491.1 GCA_030592025.1 bacterium
ATCCACGCCACCCGTAGCCATTTGTCCCCCCCGACGAGCGCCCGGTACTTGCGTGCGGGGCCCACCGGGCCCAGACCGGGGCCGAGGTTCCCCAGGCTCGCCGCCGTGGCGCCGACGCTGGTCACGAGGTCCCGTCCCCCCAGGGTGAGGACGAGCACGCCGAACACGAACACCACCATGAACAGCAGGAAAAAACCCAGCACGTTGGTCTGCAGCCCCGGCGAGAGGGGGCGGTCGTTGTACCACACGGTAATCACGCCGCGGGGATGCAGCATCTTCCGCAGCTCGAGCTTGCCGTGCTTGAGCAGGATGAGCACCCGCATGACCTTGATGCCGCCGCCGGTCGACCCGGCGCAGCCCCCCACGGCCATGAGCACGAGCAGGAGCGCGTGGGTGAAGGGCGGCCACAGCAGGTAGTCGGCCGTGCCGAATCCCGTGGTGGTCGTGATGGCGACCACCTGGAACAGCCCGTGACGGATTGTGGTCCCCAATCCCGAGTAGAAGTTGGCGGCGGTCAGGACGGCCACGACGAGCCCCGCGCTCGCGATCAGGATCGCGCTGTAGAAGCGGAACTCCTCGTCGCGCACGTAGGCGCGCCAGCGGCCCGTCAACGCCAGGTAGTGCAGGGAGAAATTCGCCCCGGCCAGGAACATGAAGACGATGATGATCCACTCCACCGCCGGCGAGGCGTAACCACCCACGCTACTGCTGTGGTTGCTGAAGCCCCCGGTGGCCATGGTGGCGAAGGCGTGGCAGATCGCGTCGAACAGGCCCATGCCCGCCAACAGCAGGGCCCCGGTCTCCAGTAGGGTCAAGAAGAGGTAGACCCCCCAGAGCAGCTTGGCCGTCTCGCGGATGCGGGGCGTGAGGCGCTCGGCCACCGGTCCTGGCACCTCGGCGCGGAAGAGCTGCATGCCGCCCACCCCCAGCAGCGGCAGGATCGCCACGGCCAGCAGCACGATGCCCATGCCGCCGAGCCAATGGGTGAGTGCCCGCCAGAACAGGACGCCGTGGCTACGGCCCTCGATGTCCGTGAGGATCGTCGCGCCGGTGGTGGTGAAGCCGGAAATGGATTCGAAGGCAGCGTCGGTGAAGGACGGGATCTGGCCGCTCAGCCAGTAGGGCACCGCACCCAGCAGGCCGACCACCAGCCAGCCGAAGGCCACGACCGCGAAACCCTCCCGCACGCGGAGGTCCGGAGCGTCGCGCAGCAGGCCCAGCAGGATGCCGCCCAGCGCGGCGCCCACACCGGCAGCGGTCAGGAAGTGGCGCCAGTCCGGCTCACCGTAGATGGCCGCCACCAGGGCGGGGAGCAGCAGGCAGGCCGCCGTCACCAGCAGCAGGAAGCCCAGCACCTTGGCGACGGCGCGCAGACTCACGATGCGCCGCCCGCGAAGAAGGCCTCCACCTGGCCCTGGCTCCCGGGAAGCGAGAAGACGACGACCTCGTCACCGGCCGCGAGCACCGTGTCGCCCCGCGGGGTGATGACGCGCCCCCGCTTGATCACGGCGGCGATGACGGCGTCCCGGGGGAAGTCGAGTTCGCCCAAGGCCTTGCCCGCGGCGGCGCAGCCTTCCCCCACCCGCATCTGCACGATCTCCGCGCCGGTGAAGCCCAGGCTCTCGGCGCTGATCACCGCGCCCTGCTTGACGAAGCGCGCGATCCAGGCCGAGGTCGACAGGCGGGGCGAGATGGCGGCGTCCACGCCCAGCTGGGAGAGCAGCGGCACGTAATCGCCGCGATCGACGAGGCACACCGTCTTGCGGACCCCAAGGTGGCGGGCCAGGAGGCAGGCCATGATGTTCGTCTCGTCCTTGGCCCCCACGGCCACGAAGCCACCCATGTCGGCCACGCCCTCGCTGGCGAGCAGGGCGGTATCCGTGCCCTCGCCGTGGAGCACGAGGGCGTTTTTTAATTGGGCCGAGGCCCGCCGGCATTTTTCCTCGTTGCGGTCGATGATCTTGACGCGCACGCCGGCGCTCAGCAGATCCCGCGCCAGCTCGCGGCCCATGGCGTTGGCGCCCAGGATCATGACGCTCTTGAGCCGGCGGCCTCCGCCACCGAAGTAGATGAGGGAACGGTCGACGGTGCGGCGCTGCCCGGCCAGGAAGACCTGGTCGTCCTCCTGGATGACCGTGTCGCCCCGGGGTATGAGGGTCTCCCCGCCGCGAACGATGGTGGTCACCAGGGCGATGCGCTGGCCCAGATCGCGGTGGATGTCGGCCAGGGTCCGCCCCGCCACGCGGCTGCCCTTCTCGACCCGGGCGCCGACGATGCGCACCTTGCCGCCGGCGAAGTCGTGGATCTCCGAGGCCCCCGTCTGGAAGAGGACCTCGCGGATGGAGCCGACGGCCTCGAAGTCGGGGTTGATGGCCAGGTCGACGCCGTCCAGCAGCAACCGGTGGCCCTCGTAGTATTCCTCCCCCCGGACCCGCGCCACCTTGATGCGGGCGCCCAGGGCGTGGGCCGTCTGGCAGGCGATGATGTTGACCTCGTCCCGGTCGGTGACCGCTGCGAAGAGGTCGCAGTCCCGCATGCCCACCTCGCGCAGGACCCCGGGGTTGAGCCCGCTGCCCTCC
>JAUUZX010000492.1 GCA_030592025.1 bacterium
CCCAGCGGAACACCTGCGGCCCGGCCTCCTGCCGGCCCAGGTCCCGGCCGACGATCTGGCGTCCCCGCGCGTCATGGATCGACACGACCACGCGGCTCGCCCGGGGCAGCACGTAGTGGATCCCCGTCGCGGGGTTGAACGGATTCGGCTGGGCCCGCAGATCCAGCCCTGCGAGCGGCGCGGCTCCGTCCGGCACGTCCGACAGCTCCGAATCGGTCAGCAGACCGACCAGGGACGGGACGAAGCCCTGGTTGCCCGTGGACTCGGGGCCGGCTCCCGTCCGGTCGACGTACAGGTAGTGCGGGTCCTCGTCCTGCCAGTCGAAGGTTGTGCGGAAGGCGTAGCTGCGGGCGCCGGGCTGGGGACCGATCACGCAGAGGTCGGCCTCGAAGACCTTGTACCAGTGCTCGTGGGCGTCCTGCATGTCGCCGATCTCGAAGGCGGGCGTCCACTCCCACTCGCCCTCCGTCGGGGCCGAGCCCTGGGGGCCGGCGCCGACCTCCACCAGCAGTTCCGGCGCGGGGGTGCCCGGCGACAGCTTCTCGTCGTTCACGTACAGGTAGACCGGCTGCGGGCAGGTCTCGTGGTGGATGACCAGCGGGTAGCCGGGGTCGATCACCATGCCGTCCCCGTAGAGCCAGCCGGACGGCCAGGCGCGGTCCGGCAGTTCGGTGACGGGCAGGATGGTCACGGCGGTGTTGTCGCCGAAGCTCGGCTCCCAGACCCGCCAGGCGCCGGGCGCGTTGCCGCCGTAGATGGAGACGCGGGCCTCCAGGCGGTCCGGCTGGAAGGTCTGCAGCAAGCTCTCGGGCGGGACGGTGTAGGTGAACGTCACCGTGGTCTCGCCCCCGGAGGCCAGGGGGGTGATCAGCTGGGGCGTCAGGTCGGTGACGTAGGTGTCCTGCCAGTTGATCCCGATACGGCGCTGGAAGGCCAGCCGGGCCTCGACGAAGACCGAGTCGCGCATCACGACCATGGGGCCGGGCGGCCAGTCGGCGCCCAGATTGCGGGCCGTGATGTCGAACACGAGCGTGGAGTCCGGATGGGCGTCCCCCCGCCCCTCGTAGTGCATGTGGGAGAGGGTAAAGTCCGGCAGGGGGGTCTGGTAGGTCAGCGTGCACCCGTCGTTGGCGGTCAGGCCGCCCACGCTGCTGGTGACGAACCAGTCCGGGCACGCGGCCAGGGGCACCGGCGTGATGACGGCCCGGTAGCTGGCGAAGCGGGACGCGGTGGCCCACTGGTGGTCCTTGGTGAAGATGTAGGCCGGGTTGTCGGGCGCGTAGGTGAAGTCCACGGTCACGTTGTCGGCCAGGCCGCTGTTGAAGTCGGCCAGCACGGGGTCGGCCGCGTCCAGGGTGGTCGTGCCGATGGGGATGTCGTCGCCCCCCTCGTTCACGTACCAGGTCACCCCGAGGGACGAGTAGCCCGAACAGATGTCCCCGTGGAGATTGCGGATCACGGTGCGCAGCCGGTCGGGCTGGCCGACGACCGGCCGTCCCACGGCCGGCTCGCCCGTCTCGTCGATGCGGAAGGTGTCGTGGACGAGGTCCTGGCGACCGCCGCCCTCGGGCAGGCAGATCTTCGAACGGAGCTCGTAGGTCAGAGTCTCGCTCTCCTCAGGGTCGACGTCCAGGCTCGTGGACATCGGCCCCAGCAGGGGAAAGCCGTAGAAATCCTCGGACCAGCTGTTGCTCGGCAGGCACTCGAGCAGGATGATGCCGCCGCCCGGCCCGACCATGCCCCACTCCTCGACGCTGTAGCTGGTGGAGGCCTCGATGGTGATGTCGCCGTAGTAGGTGAGGACCTCGAGCGTCGCCCCGGCCACGCCCTCGTTGTCGCTCGTGCCGACGAACTCCAGCCTGATGTTGGTCATGCCGTTGTCGGCGAAGCGGACCAGGTTGGGGTTGTTGGGCTGGGTGATCGTCAGCCACAAGGGGATGGGGTACGCCCCCTTCTCGTACACGGAGACGGCTCCCAGGACGGCATCGATCAGGCAGGTCTTGCCCCAGCCGGCGATGTTCGTGAAGGGCTCCTGGATGTGGATGTAGTCTCCGGGCATGGGCGGGACGTAGTCGACCTCCGCGTTGATGCCGTGCTGGAACGACGGGTTCCAGATGCCCAGGTCGAGTCCGATGTACGCGCCCAGCTCGTGCTCGAACTCCGGCCCTTCGCCGTCGAAGGTGGTCAGGGTGAACGCGAGGTCGGCCGTGCTGCCCGGCGTGACGTCGCACTCCTCGTACTGCAACACGATCTCCGTCGTGTAGTGGTAGCTCTCGTAGATGTTCTCGCGGTCGACCATCTGGATGAAGGCCTCGTACTCGATCCAGCCGCCGAGCAAGTGGCCGGTTCTGTGCGGATAGGTCCTGTCCTCGCCGTAGGAGAAGACCACGGACCGCGTCTCGGTCACGGTATCGGCCGGGACGGTTCCCGGGAGCAGAGAGAGGGAGAAGACAAGGGCGAGGGCGAAGGGGATCAATCGGGAATACGTGGCGAATCTGGACATGGCGGACACCTCCCGCGTATGGGCCGGCCGGGCCCGGCGGAGGCGATTCGCCTGGAGGGGACCTGGGATGTGGGGC
>JAUUZX010000413.1 GCA_030592025.1 bacterium
GAACGGTAGAACTCCTCGAAGATCCGCGTGCGGTCCCCGGGCGCGATGCCGATCCCTTCGTCCTGCACCTCCAGGACCACGCGATCGCCCTGGTCATCGAGGCGCACGGCCACCCGCCCGCCCTTGCGGTTGTAGCGCACGGCGTTGCTCACCAGGTTCACGACGATCTTCTCGACCATGCCGCGGCTCGTCGTCAGGACGACCGGGATGTCCGGCAGGGCGACGTCGAAATCCTGGTCGCGACGCGACGCCAGGTCGCGCTGGTTCTCGACGGTGTGGGTGACGATGTCCCGCACGTCGACCGGCCGCAGCATATCGCGCTTGAGCACGCCACTGCGGGTCAGGTCGGCCAGGTCCTTGACCATGTCCGTGGCCTGCTCCAGCCGTCCGACCGCCCGGGTCAGCAGGTCCGCGGCCGACGGGTTCATGTCGCGCCCCCCCACCTCGAGGGCCGTCTCCACCGCGCTCTGGGCCGTCGACACGGGGCTCTTCACCTCGTGGGTGACGAAGCGGAAGAAATCCGTCTTGGCCCGGTCGGCCTTGATGAGCTCCCGTTGCCGCTCGACGAGCTCGTCCTTGATGGCCCGATTGTGCTTCATGATCGTCGCGCCCATGTAGGCGCTCGTCAGCAGGACCAGCCAGAACGAGCCGAGGGTCGTCAGGATGTAGGCCGGGTCATGGGTCATCCCGCCGGCGCTCAGCAGGTGGTGGTGGGGCACAATGCCGAAGTACTCGCCCGCCACCTCCCCCGTGAAGAGGACGATGGCCAGCCACGCGATGTGGAAGATCTCCCGCCCCTTGAACAGCAGCGAGGCGATGATCACGTGCACGACGTAGATGAACAGGAGGGGGTTCTCGACGCCGCCGGTGAGGTTGATCAGTGCCGTGAGGACGACCAGGTCGCCGGCCATCTGGAGCTTCACCACACGGATCTCGGTGCGGATCTCCGCGGGCGCGACCCGGCGATTGCGCCATACGTAGAGCAGATTGAGGAGAACGAGCACCGCCACGGTTGTGACCAGGGGCACCACGGGCAGGGGCAGGTTTCCGTAGGCGCTTCCCAAAATAATCGCCACGAGGGCACCCGTCGCGGCGCCCCAGCGCAGCTTGTTGAACCAGTCGAGGCGGACCCGCAGGGAGGCCGCCGAGACGAACTGCGAGGATTCGGATGCGATGCGGGCGTCCGTCGGCACGTGGCCTCCCCCGGTGTCCGATACGGTGTCCGGCGCCGGGGGCACATCCATGCCACCCCGGCGTCGCTCCGTATCGCCTCGCGTGTCAGATGGTGGTCGGCAGATGCTTGCGCACCATGTCCACCAGTTTGCGCGGACTGATCGGCTTCTCGAGGAACTCGTCCACGGGCAGGAAGTCCTGGTCCTTGTCCCGGTCGAATCCGAACCCCGTCTGATCGGCGACGGCCGTCAGCATGAGGATCGGGATCTCCTTGGTGGACGGGTCCTTGCGCAACTGATACGCCACCTGGAAGCCCTCGTCAACGTTACCCATCATGACGTCGAGCAGGATGAGGTCCGGGCTGTCGGCACGGGCCCGCTCGATACCGCGTTCGCCGTTCTGGGCGTCGATCACCTTGAAGCCGGCGGCCTCCAGGTTCACGCGGATGATCTCCACCAGATCGATGTCGTCGTCGATGACCAGGATGGTTCTATCCGTCATCGGGCTGAACCTCCGCTTGAAGGATGGAAAGGACACGGGGCACGGCCGCCGCAACGACGTCCGATAGCCCCCGGTTGATCTCGATGCGCTCGGGCTCCACGCCCACGATGAGGACGTCCTCCGGCATGCGGCCGATGGTTTCCGCCATGGCGAAAGCCTCCGCCAGTCCGAAGCCGTGCACCGACAGGTTGTCCTGCTGGATGCGCAACTTCACCTCATCGGGCCGGAAGGCCACCACGTCGCCGGGGTCGAGCCCCATCTGCGCCGCGTCGATGATGATGTGCTTCTCGCCCGGGACGAGATGGTCGAGCAGGGCCAGGGCATCGGTGTGGATGTCGATCAGTTCGGCCCCGGGGAGGAGTCGACGTTCCCTGATCCCCTCCAGCACGGCCGCCCCGACCCCATCGTCGCCGTAGAACGGATTTCCGGCCACAATGATCTTCACGTCCAACCTATTCGATGAAGTCCACGTCCAGCATGTGGACGCTGCAGGAAATGCACGGGTCGTAGGCCCGCACGAGCATCTCCAACTTGAGCGTGATCGCCTCCTTGGATTCACCGATGATCTCCGGCACGAGCTTCTTCATGTCGTCATCGACGTTCGCCAGGTTCTGGCCCGTCGGGATGACGCAGTTCGCCTTCACGACACGGCCCTTGCGGTCGTAGGTGTACTCGTGGTAGAGGATGCCCCGCGGCACCTCGGTCGCGCCCACGCCGGTGCCGAAACGGGTCGGCTCCTGGTTGGGCGCCTCGTCCTTCAGGCCGTTCTCCAGCAGGCGGTCGATGATCGCCACCGCGTCCAGCGCGCAGTGCCCCGCCTCGATGACCTGGGCGATGGTGTTCATGTACGGGTTGCAGCAGCCGGGCTTCAGGCCCAGACGTTCCGCCGCCTGCAGGGCCACGTCGCACAGCTTGTCGTGGCTGTTGTTCCAGCGGGCCAGCGCCCCGACCATGTAGCTCGAGCGGTTCACCTTGCAGTGCTTGCTCGTGCTGTGGGTCACGACGTGCTCGTTGGTCATGGCGAGGTACTCGCCGTCGGGCACGCAGCCCGTGTCCGAACTGCAGATCGCGCCGTCGTAGAGGCCGTACTCGTCCTCCGACCGCAACGAGATGAACTCGGTCTCGCGGGTGAAGTCGGGGCTGGCGCCCGCCAAGGCCTCCATGGTCTCGATGGTCGCCAGGAAGTCGGGCACCATGTCGTCCAGGAGGCGCTGTTTCAGACCCAGAAGTTCCTTCTCGGTGGGGATGCGGGTGAAGCCCCCCGGCACCGGCGTGATGGGGTGCACGGCGCGGCCGCTGACCACGTCGCCGATGTCGTTGGCCAGGCGCTTCATGCGCAGGGCCCGCAGGAC
>JAUUZX010000431.1 GCA_030592025.1 bacterium
AACCGGCGATCCAGTCCACGCTCATCAAATGGGGGACCAACCGGAAAAGGGCTTCGGCCTTTTCACTGAGATCGCCGAGATCCCGGCTGGTCTCCTTGTCGTAGCGGACGAGAACACGGGTCCCGTCCAGCTTGACGTCGAAACCCAGTCCGGAGAAGAAGAGCTGGATGGCTTCGAGATCGGATCCGGGGTGGATGTCGAGTTCGTAGTTGCTCACGCCGAGGTACTGGAGATCGATCATGCCTCCGCGTTGCGGCGGGGAGAAGTCGATCCGCAGGAACGCGGGATGATTGCGGAAGGAGATGTAGTAGTGGACCTCGTTGCCGAAGACGAAGGCGTTGATATCCGGAAAGCTGCGCAGCCCGTAGAGCAGTTGCCATATGAGCCCTTCGACCACGATGCGAATGGGGTAGATCAGCCATGGATCGGCGTCCCTTTCGCAGACGGTCTCGAACTCGGCATAGCGCAGGGACTGGACCAGCGTGGTGTCGCCACCGGCGTTGATCATGACGACGTCCACGCTGTGGTTCGGGGACCGGCTCGTGTCCACCAGGGCCAGCCCCAGCCGCAACCCCTCCTGGTGCAGGTACCTTTTGAGCCCGTGGATCGTGCGGACCGCCCCCAGGTTCCGGGGGTCCTCGAACATCAGCACCAGCCTGGTGGCTTCCGCGTTGATCTGACGGCCGCCGCCCTTCTCCAGTTCTTCACGGACCCTTCGCTGGAGGGTCTCGTAGACATCGGGGAGGATGCGGGTTTCTTTCGAAACCGCCCCGAACAGGGCCCCGTAGTCCTCCACGATCCTGTCCATGTGGCCGATGATGCGTTCGATTTTCCCGTGGTCGAGAGGGGCCATGTCCATGATCTCGCCCAGGAGTTCCGCGTGGACGAGGTTCAAGGCCCGGAACCGGCTGATGGAACCCCCGTCCCCGGTGTCCTGCCCCTCCAGGGACGATGCGCACCCATGAGCCACCGCCACGACGCACGCGGTCTTGATCTCGACAGCCCTCATGCCGGAGAAAAGCAGGGCCTGTTCAGGGGAAGCCATCATGGGCAGGGAACCGGGGACCTCGACCCTCGCGAACCGCCGGAAGTGGATACCGAGGTTGGCGCGATCCCAGCCGACCAGGGACAGCACCGTGCGGACGGTTTTTTCCCCGAACGCCATCGTGGCTTTTTCCAACGAATCGGAAACGGTCAAACCGTGATCGGCCCCGGCAATCACCACGTGGTCCGTGTACCCGGCGTTCGTGTAGTCCAGGTAGGGCTCGAGGACCGCGTAGGTTGCGGGCCCGAGCAGGCGGCGGGATGACGCGCTGGGCACCCTGGCCTCTTCCGCATCGAGAAGCCTGGCAGCGAACATGCGAACGGGTGCCCGCTTTCCCCCGACGACCAGATCGATGAGCGGATCACCTTGGCGGCGGTGTCCTTGTTTCAGATACCGCCGGAGAGTCTTCGTCACCCGCCGCATGGCTTGGGCATCGGCGGCCAACTCGTCGTCGTTGGTGAAGACAGCAGCCAAGGTTCCCAGGACATCGTCCTCGACGACAACCCGGCCCGTGTCGATCAACTCGCAGGCCAATTCAAGGGATTCTTCTTGGAGTTTTTCCTGTTCGGCGCGCAGCATGATGTCCAGCAGCGGCCAGGGCTTTTCCAGCGTGGAGGCCGACGCCGCCAGCAATGCGAAGAGAGGGCCGGAGACGCTCCCTTCATGGGCCGCGTACAAATGAGCCAGCGCTTCCAGGTGCTTCGCACCCGATGGGGATGGCGCCGTCGGGATGAGATCGCGCAGGCGCGTGCAGCAGTCCGCCACCTGCTCCTGGTCACCCATGACCAGGTTCATCTCCTCGGCGAGGGCCTTCAGGAGAGTTGAGACTTTTCGGTCGGATGACCCGGCCTGGATACTCGACTTGGCACGTCGCATTCGACGCCTCCGAACGAGACCGGCAACGAGAGTGCAGATTCGGCGCGACCAGAGCGATCATGACGGAGCTTTGAGGGGATGTCAAATTTTTAACAACTCATAGGTAAGAGCGGGGATATGGGGCTTCCGCTTGGGGGCGGGATACCTGTTCGAGATAGGTCCGGCTGAATCAGGTTCCGACAAGCTCTTCAGCCCCTTGAAATCCGTTTCGAGGAGTTGTTCCCATAGAACCCCCGGGGGGCCCCACCCAATAGCTGATTTTGCACCGACAGTCTGGTAGGTTATCTTGCCTTGGAGTAGACGGAACGCCATCAGGAGGAACCCATGCCCTGGAGAATGGACTTCGAAGAAGCGGGCGAGATGCTCTGCATCACCAACGAGGCGTCGGTCACCCTGGCTGAGCTCCAGCAGCAGGCCACCGAGGCCGTGACGGCGCTGGTCGAGCACGAGTCGGTGCGCCTGTTGGTGGACAATCGGCAGTTGAGTGCCGACGACCAGCCCAGCCGTCTCTACGAGTTGCCCCAGTTTGACGCCGACATGGAGCTCCCCGGCGGCACGCGCATCGCGGTCGTCACCGACCTCACCGACTACCCCGCCGAAGACCTCGATGCCTACGATGAGCTGTGCCGCCAGCGGGGCTTCGAGGTGCGCCTGTTCAACGGCGAAGCAGCGGCGCGGAAGTGGCTGGAGAAGGGGTAAACCCGGTCTGCCCACGTTCCTGAAGGAGCACCATGAACACGACCCTTGTTCAGGCCGGCGGCGTCTACAATCTCGTCCTCGTCGTCTTCCATCTCCTGTTCTGGCGGCTCTTCGACTGGCCCCGCGACCTGCGCAGGCTCACCTTCCTCAACCGCGCCGTCATGCAGGTGCTGAACATCTCGCTCATTGTCGTGTTCGCCATCTTTGCCTGGATCTCCCTGCGGCACACCGAAACCCTGCTCACGACGCCCCTCGGCCGCGACCTGGTGATGCTCATGGCGGTCT
>JAUUZX010000350.1 GCA_030592025.1 bacterium
CCCGTGGTTCCACTTGTATAATGAAGCACCGATGCCGAGTCGGCCGTTGTCGGATGCACGGTGTATTCGTCTACCCGAGGCAGACCGTCCAGGTCCAGCGACACTTCGCGCTCCTTGAGCGGTTTGGCCGGGTCCGCGTCGACCACCACCACGTGGCGCAGGCCGGGCAGGCGTTCCAGGATCTTGCGCACCTTCCTGAGGTGCTTCTTCTGGGTGACGACGGTGCAGGTGCCCGCGTTGTCGAGGCGGGTCCAGAGCGAGTCCTCGCCGAAAGCCGAGAACAGCGGCTGCACGATGCCGCCCATCTTCAGCACGCCCAGGAAGCCGAGGTACAGCTCGGGCACCCGGTCCATGAACAGGCAGACGCGCTCGCCGGGGGAGACGCCCAGGTCCTCCAGCCACTTGGCGAAGGTGTTGGTCAGCAGCCGCAGGTCGTTGAAGCTGTAGGTGCGCTCCTCGCCGCGGAAGTCCTCCCACAGCAGCGCGGTCTTGTCGGCCTTGCCCTGCCGGCAGATCCGGTCGCTGCAGTACCAGCCGATGTTGAGGGGACCGCCCTCGTTGTATTCCAGCTCGCGGGCGGCGACGGCCCAGTCGAATCCCTCCAGGCGTTCCTCGTAGGTCGCGGTCATGGTGTCCTCCTGCTCAGTCCTCGACGATGACCACCGCGGCGGCCAGGTCCGTGGTGTGGGTGAGGGAAACGTGGATGCGGTTCACGCCCAGCCCAGCGGCCAGTTCGCGCAGCCGTCCGTTCAACTCGATGCGGGGCTGGCCGCCCGGTCCGCGGACGATTTCGATGTCTTTCCAGAAGGTGCCCTCGCCACCGGCGGCGGCCAGGGCCTTGACCACGGCCTCCTTGGCGGCGAAGCGGGCGGCGAAATGTTCGGCGGGACGATGCTTGCCCTGGCAGTAGGCGATCTCGTCAGGCAGAAACAGAGCCTCGACGAACCGGTCCGCCGAGGCCTCCAACTGCCTTTGCATCCTTGCCACGTCGCACTGGTCGATGCCGATGCCGAGAATCATGGGTGTCCCGCCAACCGCCTGGAAACGAGGCAAAAACGGCCCTAAATGCCCATTTGGTAGGTACGTGAGAAATATAACAGGATCAGTTAAATGAACAAATTTCTTTATTCGGGCCGTCCGGCTACCTGGGCTGATGTAAGATCCCCGTGATCGGGAGGACAACGCCATGGCTCATCGCACCGTCAAATCCAGCTATGCCGACCTGGTGGATCGCCTGAATCGTGCCCCCCAGGGTGCCCCGCCTTCCAAGACTTTGAACCGCATCCTGGAAATCCTGATGAGCGAACAGGAGGCAGGGCTGCTGGCCCAGCTGCCCATCAAGCCCTTCACCGCCCGCAAGGCCGCCCGCATCTGGAAGACCACCGAGGCCGCCGCCGCCACCCGCCTGGAGAACCTGGCCGCGCGGGCCCTGCTTGTCGACCTGGAGCGGAAAGGACGCATGGTCTACGTCCTGCCCCCGCCCATGGCCGGCTTCTTCGAGTTCTCCCTGATGCGGGTGCGCGGCGACCTGGACCAGCGATTGTTGGCCGAGCTCTTCCAGCAGTACCTGCACGTGGAAGAGGACTTCGTGAAGGATCTCTTCACCACGGGCGAGACCCAGATGGGCCGGATCTTCGTCCAGGAGCCCGTGCTGACCAGCGAGCAGGCCGCCCACGTGCTGGATTACGAGCGGGCCAGCGAGGTGATCCGCACCGCCAGCCACATCGGCGTGGGCATGTGCTATTGCCGCCACAAGCAGCAGCACCTGGGGCAGGCCTGCGACCAGCCCATGGACATCTGCATGACCTTCAACGGCTCGGCCGAATCCCTGACCCGCCACGGCCACGTCCGCGCCATCGACCAGGCCGAATGCATGGACCTGCTGGACGAGGCCCACGAGCGGGGCCTGGTGCAATTCGGGGAGAACGTGCAGCGGCGGGTGACCTTCATCTGCAACTGCTGCAGCTGTTGCTGCGAAGCGCTGACGGCGCAGCGGAAGTTCGCCCACCTGCATCCGGTGCACACCAGCAACTGGCTGCCCAAGGTGGACACCGACGCCTGCAACGGCTGCGGCAAGTGCGTGCAGGCCTGCCCGGTGGAGGCCATGTCCCTGGTGTCGGCCAACGACCCGCGGCAGCCTAAGCGGGCGGCTGCCCGCCTGGACGAGGAAGTGTGTCTGGGTTGCGGAGTGTGCGTCCGGGCCTGCTCGCGCGAGGCCATCACCCTTCAGGAGCGCGCCGCCCGGGTGATCACGCCGCTGAACAACGCCCACCGCTACGTGTTGATGGCCACCGAGCGGGGCAAGCTGCAGGAGTTGATCTTCGACAACCGGGTGCTCTGGCACCACCGGGCCCTGGCGGCCCTGCTGGGCTCGGTGTTGAAGTTGGAGCCTGTGAAGCGGCGGCTGGCGCAGCGGCAGTTGAAGTCACGCTACCTGGAGGCGATGGCGGCCCGGCAGCCCGATTGAAGGCGGATCCGGTCTTTTTTCGGTAACTTTCCTGCCGGTACCGACTAGTGCTCCCATTGGCACCTGATTCCCGCCCCGGAGGACCGGATCGATGAAATTCGCCGTTGTGACCTTCCTCGCCCTCGCCCTCGGCGCCGGCATCGCCCACGCCCAGGAACAACTCCACGTCGATCTGGACATGAACAGCCTGCCCGGCGAGCAGGGCTGGATCTTCGGCAACACCGAAGACGACCCGAACGACTACTACCACGTGGACGGAACGGCCCTGTACCTGAACAGCACGAATCTGGGCTGGGGCATGGACACCGGGGCCTACTACTACCATCGCCTGGCCCTCTACGTCGGCGTGCCCAACTGGTCCCTGACGGTGCGGGCGCGGGTGATCGAGTCCTTTCCGACCGAGGGATCCAATCCCTGGGGCTTCGGCTTCCTCCTGAGCCTGGACGGATTCATGAGTGGTTTCGCCCTCACGCCGGGGGAGATCCGGCTGGCCGGCGAGGTCGAATCGCGACCGCACAGCGGCAGCCAGTGGCATACCTACACGATGTTGGCCAGCCTGCGCACCGGGCTCTTCAGCCTATATATCGACGGCGAGCTCTTCGACACCCTGCCCCTGTCACCGAGCTTCACCAACGAGGTCCGCATCGGCGACCATACCAACAGCGGCTGGTCCACTGGCGAGATCTCCCACGTGACCTTCGTGTTGAGCAACAGCACGGTGGTGCCCAACGATTCTGAAACCTGGGGTGGGGTCAAGGCGTTGTACCGCTGAATCCCGGCCGACACGGACGATCCGATTCGTGCTACTATTCCCATGCCCCTGGGATATTGAGACTGCCACGTGACCGCGCCCTCCGCCATGCCGATCCGTATCCATGCCGTGACAACGACCATCCTCCTCGTCTTGCTTGCTGTCATCCCCACTGTCCGCGCCGCTGGCCCCCTATCCTTGCACG
>JAUUZX010000254.1 GCA_030592025.1 bacterium
CCCGAGTTCAACATCGGCGACACGATCAGTGTCGCGGTGCGGATCACCGAGGGTGGCAAGAGCCGGCTGCAGAACTTCATCGGCGCGGTGATCGCCCGTCAGGGTACCGGCCGGGAGGCGACCATCACGGTGCGCAAGATCAGCGGCGGCATTGCTGTGGAGCGCATCTTTCCCGTGGAGTCGCCCAACGTGAACTCCATCACGGTGACCAAGCGGGGGCGGATCCGTCGCGCCAAGCTGTACTACCTGCGTGGACGCACCGGTCGCAAGGCCAGGATTCGCGAAGCCCGACGGTAGCCCGTGGCGGTGCCGACGCACCCCCTGGCGCGCCACGACCACGAGCAGTCCGACGGCGGTCGCCTGCGCCTGGCGGGCGTGGACGAGGCCGGTCGCGGATGTTGGGCCGGGCCCGTGGTGGCGGCGGCGGTGGTCCTGCCTGCCGGTTGGTGCCCCCCGGGGCTGGACGACTCCAAGCGTCTGACGGCCCGGCGTCGTGATGTTTTCTATGATGAAATCCGCGCAAGCGCCCTCAGTATTGGTGCTTGCGCGGTTTCTGCTTCCGAAATCGACCGTACGAACATCCTGCGGGCCACCCTCCTGGCCATGGCCCGTTCGGTCGGTCGCCTCGACCCGGTGCCGGACAAGGTGATCGTCGACGGCCTCCAGGCCCCCGCGGTGGCCCCCCCAGTGGTGACCCTGGTGCGGGGGGACGGTACGAGCGCGGCGGTGGCGGCGGCCTCGGTGGTGGCCAAGGTCCTGCGGGACCGGATCATGATCGCCTGGGATCGCCACTTCCCCGGCTACGGTTTTGCCGGCCACAAGGGCTACGGCGCGGCCACCCACCGGGAGGCCCTCGCGCGCATGGGCCCCTGCCCCCTGCATCGCCTTACGTTTCGCCCCCTGTCGGAGCGGGACCAGGGGCGCCTCTTCTAGCAGACTGTTGAAAAACTCCTCCCGGCACGCGGCGAGTCTCACCAATCCGATCTCGGCGTTGCGATTTCTTGCCGTAGCTACGGCAACGGCGGCGAAACCGCGCCTTGATCTCCAATCGGTGAGACTCACCGGGCACCAGAATGTGCTTTTCAACAGCCTGCTAGACGGCACATTTCTGGCATCTCCCGCTTCGCCGGGGGGCTGGGTGCTCGTCGCAGCGCGGAGAGGGGGACCATGTCCACGAGCCATCGTCACGGTCGGGACGGCGAACGCCTGGCGGCGGTCTACCTGGAGGTTTGCGGCTACGAGATCCTCGCCCGCCGTTGGCGGCGGCCCGGGGGTGAACTCGATATCGTCGCCGCACGGGACGGGGGAGTCGTCTTCGTCGAGGTGAAGACCCGTGGCGAGGGTGCGTCACTGGAGGAGCGGATCTGGATCGCTCCGCGGCAGCGCTCCCTGCTGCGCCGGGTGGCGCGTCGGTGGCTGGCGGAGCGGACGGGTTCGCCACCCCGCTGGTGCCGATTCGACCTGATCGCGGTGGCTTGGCGCGGTGAGGGCCGGGGGTGTTCCATTCGCCATTTGCCCGACGCATTTTGACGGCGAGTTGCGGCGGGCGGCCGGAGTCCGTAGTGTCACTTAGACCCGGCCGAGTTCGGAACCTGCCTCGCCCACGGTCCTTTCGAAACTCACCGGGTCGGAACCTGCGGTCGCGTGGCTGCGTAGTGTCCGTCGACGGGAGTGGACGCAAGAGGCGAAAAGTGATCCACCCCGCTGACACCCACCCGAGGGATCACATGTACGCAAGCCGCACGGAAAGCGCCCGACACGAGACCCGTGGCCATCCCACAGGTTTTCCGGTCCCTCGCGCTGCCGCATTTCGTTGGTTGGGTATCGGGCTGAGCGTCGGGTTTGCCCTATTGACGCCGACACTCCAGCTGGTAACGCCGGCGGCTGCGGGTTCGCCTCAACTCCCCATCTCCACACAGTTCGCCGGCATGCGCGACCGGGACGGCAACGGCGTCGAGGATCTGCTCGACGACTGGCGCGCCGGCAAGGCCGACTGGACGTCCCTGCGCCGTCAGGCTGTTGCGGCACGAACCCGCGCCACCGACGGGAAATCCCTCGTTGAGACGCCCTGGTCCGCCACGGCGACCCCACCGGCCCCGGGGGCGTGGTCCGCCGGCAGGACCAGGCTCCTGCACTTTGGTGGCGCCGCGGGCGCCGCCCGGGACAAGGCGCGCCTTGCCGGCCGATGCGAGGTCCTGCACGCCTCCCACCGCTTCGGCGGGTTCCAGCTGGTGGCCGTCGACGCTGCCGGCCTTGCCGCCTACCTCGATGCCGAGCCCGGCGGAACGATCCTCCTGGACCGGGACGGGGTGCCGGCGCTCCACGCCGCGCGACCCCTGGTGGGCGCCGATCTCCTGAACATCTCGCCCTGGGAACTGGGTGACGACTGGTCCGCCACCGTGGCCATCCTGGACTCGGGCTGCGACACGGCCCACGGCGATCTGGGCGACCACGCGGACGACGATCGCGACGGCCCGGCTCCCGCCGTGGGGGACGCCGGCGACTGGTACCCGGCCGATGGGGGCTGGCCCCTCTTCGACGGCTACAAGGTCGTGGGCTGGCACGACGTCACCGACGACTTCCCCGAGGCCGCCGGGCCCTGGGACTACCATCACCACGGGACGGGCCTGGCGTCGGTCGTGGCCGGGACCGGTCGGGTCGATCCGGCCATGACGGGGGTCGTGCCCGGCGCCCGCCTGACGGTGGTGAAGTTCTACGATTTCGACACGACGTGGCACGCCTGGGCCGGGGATTTCCTCGCGGCCTGCGATTGGGTGCTGGAGCATCAGGACGTCTACCGCATCGGGACGGTGCTGGCGGCGGTGAACTGGGACGTGGACGCCGGCCTGTCGTTGGCCATGGGCGACCTGGTCGACGCGGGCATCGTGCCGGTGGTGGCCATGGGCAATCAGGGCCCGTCGGGCCCTCCGGGTTACCCGGCGGCCCTCGACGACGTGCTCACCTGCGGCGGGGTGAACGGGGACGGCGCCGTGTCGGCCTTCAGCGGCTGGGACCAGCCGGGCCTGGGCAAGCCCGACCTGGTGGCGCCGTCGGGCGGTCTCCTGCCGTCCGGCGGCCGCATCGAGGTGGCGGACAACGAGCCCAACGACAGCTACAGCGGACGCTACGGCACGAGCCTGTCGGCGGCCTTTGTCGCCGGGGCGGTCTACGTGCTGGACGAGGCCTTGCGCGAACGGGGCATCGTCCTGGGCGAGGGGCGCGATGCGGCACGCACCCGCATGCTCGCGCTCACGACCACCTGCGCGATGGTCGACCTCATGGAGGATCCGGGCGGCACGGGTGTCATGCCCATCGTCGCCGAGGCCCTCGACGTGGCGGGGGCGGGGCTCCTGCGGGTCGATGCCGCCGTGGCGTCGCTCACCTTGCCGTTGCTGCCGGGGCAGGACCAGTCGGACACCCTGAGCGCCGGCTGGCAGCGCCCGGTCGTCGCCCGGCGCCTGGCGACCCAGGAAGGGGTGCGGTATCTGGTGGAGGCCGTCCCGGATCCCGGACTGGACATCACCCTCGAGGTCGTCGATGCGGCGGGACGCCTGAACGGGATCGACGACGTGGGCGTGGTGCGGGACCAGAGCGGCGCGGGCATCTCCGAATTCGCCTACGTGCGCCCCGGGGCGGGCCACGCGCTGAGCCTCGTCGTGAAACGTCGGGCGGGCGAGGGCGCGGTCGTCCTGCGTTTGCGCGACGCCGACGTGTTCCCGGTCATGGCCTTGACCCGCGAGTTGCCGGGGATCGTCACCGCGTCCCCCAACTTCGGGGACTTCGGCGCCACGGGCGAGATGAGCCTGGTGGTGCCGTCCCGGGTCAGCGTGGACGACGCGGCACGGTCACTGAACATCTTCGACCTCGCGGGGAACGGGCGCGCCGGTTGGCCGGTCTTCCTGTTCCCCCACGTCTCGGCCCAGGGTGGTTTGAGGCAGCCCCTGGTGTGGGACCTGGACGGCAACCCCGGTGACGAGATCGTGGTGACCTCGGCCTACGGCACCGTCTACTTCTTCGCCGGCGATGGTTCATACACCTTCCAGGAATTGGCTTTCAACCGCAGCCTGACCCGGGCGGTGGGCATCACCGCCGGGCAGGACAAGCGGATCGTTTCCGTGGACAAGCTGGGCCGGGTGTTCCAGTGGGGGGCCGACGGCACCTTCCTGGACCAGGTCGACCTGGGCCACGAGTTGCCCCTGGCGCCGGCGGTGGGCCTGCTGGACGGGGGGAGCGTCGAACGTCTGGGGGTCGCCTTCGCCGATGGTCACCTGACGGTGCTGGACGCGGACCTGGCAACGGTCCCCGGATGGCCCCTCGATC
>JAUUZX010000118.1 GCA_030592025.1 bacterium
GAATCCATCATCGAGTTCAACACGCCCCTGGTGCCGAACTACCCGGAAGGGGACTCGGATCTGGAGTTTCTGTACGAGGTCCGGAGCGTCGAGAAGATGATCCTGGACCAGGAGATGGACAAGGAGATCAACGTGGAGATGGTCAAGGAAGGCGTTCTGTTCCAGTTGCCGGCGCCCCTGCTGTTCGTGTCCGGAGGAGCGAAACTCCGGGCCGAGTCCAACCCGCTGCTCGAACGTCTGGGGCGCATGTTCCGGAAGTTCCCCGGCGAGGTGCGGATCGAGGGCCACACGGACAATGTCCCTATCTCATCGGAGCGCTTCCCGTCCAACTGGGAGCTGTCCTCCGCCCGCGCTGTGGCGGTGGCACGAAACTTTCAAGGACAGAGCATACCGCCGACGCGCTTGTCGGCGACCGGATACGGTGAGTACCGGCCCATCGCGGACAACACGACGGTGGAAGGCCGGGCGACGAACCGCCGGGTGGAGATCCTGCTGGCCTGGCGCTCAAAATCGCCTAAACGGCAGAAATCGCTGCCTCTGGAGCAAACGGAGCCGGTTCAACGGCAGGAAGTGATGCCGCTGATACCGCTGGCTCCCACGCCGAAGAAGGCGCAGACATTGGACAAGGCCATCCCGCCCACCCTCCTGGTGCCCGTGACGGGTTATCTGGGGGCGGCGGTCGACATCGACCGGAAGTGACAAGGAGCTGACCCATGGCCGACGAAAAAACCGACGCCAAGGAAGAAGAGAAGAGCGGTGGCAGCAAGCTGGCGTTCCTCGAGAACAAGACCGTGGTGCTGGGCCTCATCGTCGTTGTGCAGACCGCGATCGCCATCGGGTTGACCCAGTTCGTCATCCTGCCGCGGCTCGGCGTCGAGACCGCTGCCGTGGTCGAGGAGCCCGCCGAGGAGAAGGACACAGCACTCCCCGAACTCGGCACGCTGGTGGATCTGGAGGAGATCATCGTCACCCTGAACTCGGACCCGCGCAAGCCGCGGTACCTGCGCATCAACGTGTCCCTCGAGTTCCGCGAGGCGCTCATCGCCAACCGGGCCGCCGGGCGCCTGCCCCAGTTGCGGGACATCGTCATCATGGCCCTGGCCGACAAGACCGTGGAGGACCTGAGCCAGCAGTCCGGCAAGCAGGCCCTGCGGGACGAGATCGCCCGTGACGTCGGGTCGCTTCTGCCCGAGGGCTCCCTCATGAACGTGTACTTTTCCGACCTGGTCATCCAGTGACCGACAGAGCGGAGTAACGACGTGCCGACTGAGGAAATCACCACCGGGACCGATGATTTCGACCAGGATCTGGATTCGGCCATCGGCGCTGCCGAGGAGCTGACCGGAGCTGCTGCCGTCGACATCGACCAGGTCCTCGAGTCCGGACCCAACGCCGACGTGGGCCGACCCGACGGGCCCGCCCCCTATGATTTCAACCGGCCCAACAGCATCTCCCGCATTTTCGAGAAGAACCTCCAGGCCGTAGGGGAGGGCTTCGCCAAGACCGCGACGATCGATTTCACGAGCCTGCTGCGAACAACGACCAAGGTCGAGTTCACGGGGATGTACCAGAGTTCCTTCGGTGACTACCAGAACGAGCTGCCCAAGCCGACCTGCGCGGCCCTCATCACTCTCGAGCCCCTCAAGGGGATGTCCCTGCTGCACCTCGACCTGTCCCTGTGCTACGTCTTCATGCAGAAGCTCCTGGGCGGACCCCTGAACGAATCGACCCCGGACCGTGAGTTCACCGAGATCGAGCGGGGCATCAACGCCGGCCTGGTGGACCGTTTCACGGAGATCCTGCGCAAGAGCATGACCAAATGGGTGAAGCTCACGCCGAAATTCGTGAAACTCGAGAACAACCCGAGCTACCTGAGCGGCATCGCCGAGGGGGAATCCCTCATTGTCCTGGGCTTCCGGCTGCAGACGGGCCCCGCCGACGGCCGTGTCGAGATCTGCTTCCCGTTGCCGGCGTTCGGCCCGGTGAAGGACGTCTTCGATCCCCGCGACACCGTCGAATTGCGCACCGACGACGAGTTGCGCGACGATCGTCGCCGGATCCTGAACATGGTCCAGGGGACCAGTAGTGAACTTGTTGTCGAACTGTCTACTTTCGGCTCTAACCTCGAGGAAATTCTCAATCTTAGCGAAGGCGATGTCCTCCGACTGCCCCAGGCCGTGGAAGCGCCCCTGAGGGTGAAGGTGGCCGGTAGGCACGCCTGGATGGGCGAAGCCGGTCGCGTGGGCCAGAACCGGGCCATCAAGCTGATCAGCCAGGTGACCAAGGAGTAACGCATGACTACTGACGACACCCAGGTGATGGACGAGCAGGCCACCATCGGCCAGACCGGAGCACCCGCCGCCGACGGTTCGCCGCTGGACGACGCCGAGTCCCAGGCCCTGGTCAAGGATCTGGGGATGGACGTGCCCGATACGTCGAACCTGGACATGCTGCTGGACGTCAACCTGAACATCACCGTGGAGTTGGGCCGGGCCCAACTCAAGTTCCGGGATGTGCTGAACCTGTCCCAGGGTACGGTGGTGGAGCTCACGCGGCAGACCAGCGAGCCCGTGGACATCCTCGTCAACGGCGCCCTGCTGGCGACGGGGGAGGTCGTCGTGGTCGACGATCACTTCGCCGTGCGCATCACGAAGCTCCTGAATCGCGTCGAACGTCTGAAGCGGGTCCTCTGATGATCCCGTTGCTGGCAGCGGCCATGCCCGTGTTCGAAGGTGGCACCGGCGTCTCGTGGTGGCAGACCGTGGGGGGCCTGGCGGCCGTCTTCGCTTTGCTGCTGCTGTTTCTGAAGTTCCTGGCACGGATGAACCGCTCCGGGAAGGTCGGTCAGGCCTCCATGTTGTCCGTCTGGGGCCTGGGCCCTCGGCGCGAGATCCAGGTTCTGCGCCTGGGCGAGGACGTCCACTACATCTACCGCCACGACGGGGCCATGGTCCTGCTGCGCCAGGAAACCTACGCAGCCTGGCAGGCCAAGGGAGCGGAGACCGCCACGGAGGCCCCGTCCTCCGGCCTGCTCGCGCGGCTCCTGGGCGACCGTTTCCCCATGCTCGGGCGGCCCGCCGCGGCCCACCGCCATTGATCAATTTCCTTCCGCTCCTGTTGGATTCCCCTCGCCGGTAGAGAATCAGTGCCTAGCTCCCGGGCCGCTAACTCCTTTCTAAACAACGACAAATAACGTAAATGCACGGTCTGCGCGTGGCACGGCCATTGCCTCTGTCGAGGAGACCACCGATCCCGAAGGAGAGACGACCTTGTTGCGTCACCGTTCCAACTTTCTTCTGACCGCCACCCTGCTCGTGGTTCTGGGCGTCCTCACGGCCGCCCCGTTGGCGTCGGCCCAAACCGAGGCCATGGCACCCATCGAGCCCGTGACCGACGGCGGCGATGTGCTCACCTTGAAGCTGGAGGGCATCCAGGGCGTCACCGGCATGGACTCGGCGCTGAAGATCGTCCTGCTGATGACGGTCCTGTCACTGGCGCCGGCCTTCCTCATTCTCCTGACGAGCTTCACCCGCATCGTGATCGTTTTGGGTTTCCTGCGCCAGGCCATCGGGGCCAACCAGGCGCCCAACAACCAGATCCTCGTGGGGCTCGCGCTCTTCCTGACCGTGGTCGTCATGGCGCCGGTGCTGCAGAGGATGAACGACGACGCGCTGCAGCCGTTCCTGGCCGAGACCATCAGCCAGGACGAGGCCCTGACCAGGGTCCAGGTGCCCCTGAAGCAGTTCATGCTCGGCCAGGTCCGCGAGAAGGACGTGGCGCTGTTCCTCGAACTCACCGATCGCGAGGCGCCGGAAACCCCCGAGGACCTGTCCATGCTGGTCATCGTGCCGAGCTTCGTGCTGAGCGAGCTGAAGACCGCGTTCCAGATGGGATTCGTGCTCTTCATCCCGTTCCTGATCATCGACATGGTCGTGGCGTCGGTCCTCATGTCCATGGGCATGATGATGCTGCCCCCGGTGCTCATCAGTCTGCCGTTCAAGATCCTGCTCTTCGTGCTCGTCGATGGTTGGTTCCTCATCGTGAAATCCCTCGTCCAGGCTTTCCAGTAGCCGGAAAAGGACTGTGCCGTGACACCGGAAACCGTCATTGAAATCGGACAATACGCCATGCGGACCGTGGTCTTCGTGGCGGGTCCGATGCTCATCGCGGGCATGATCGTCGGCCTGGCCATCAGCATCTTCCAGGCGGCGACGCAGATCAACGAGATGACCATGACCTTCGTGCCCAAGATCCTCACGGTGTTCGCGGTCCTGATCCTCACGCTGCCCTGGGCCATCGCCCAACTGACGGGCTTCACCGAGGCGATGTTCAGCCGCATCGCCAACATGTAGGGACGGGCATGGGCATCAGCATCCCTCTTCCGCTCATCGCCGTCTTCGCCGCCCTTGCCGTGCGGTTCGCGGTGCTGGCGGCCACCCTGCCCCTGCTGGAGCTGCGCTCGGACCCGCCGCACTGGCGTTTCGGATTGGCTGCAAGCTTCGCGGGCGCCCTGGCTCCCAGCGTTGCGGCGACCCTGCCCGTGGGCAGCCTGGACCTGGCCTGGCCCTCCCTGGCCATGGAGGCCATGCGCTCCCTCGTGGTGGGGGCGCTCCTGGGCTTCACCGTGAACCTCGTTTTCACGACGGTGCGCTTCGCCGGTTCCGTCGTGGGTATGCAGGTAGGGTTCGCCATCGTGAACGCCTACGACCCCATGAGCAACTCCCAGATCTCGGTCATCTCCCAGTTCTACTACCTGCTGGCGGTGCTCCTGTTCTTCGTGTCCGGCGCCCACCATCTGCTGGTAACGGCCATGTTCGAGTCCTGCGTGGCGGTGCCGCCCTTCAGCGGCATCGACCCGGCAGCCGGCGCCTGGCAAGTGGTGCGGGAATTCTCTTCGGTCTTCAGTCTCGGGTTGCGGATCGCCGCACCCGTCGTGCTCGTGCTGCTGCTCGTGAGCGCGTCCATGGGTGTCATCGTCAAGACGGTGCCCCAGATCAACGTCCTGGTGGTGGGCTTCCCCGTGAAGATCGGGGTCGGGATCATCACCCTCGGTCTCTCGTTGGTCTTTTTCAAGGACGTCACCCTCGGCCTCTACGAGGCTCTCGATGATCAGTTGGCCCGGGTGCTCTTGGCCATGAGTTAGGCAGGGGAAATGGGTTGAGAAATACCATCCGCTGAACGGAATACGACCATCAACCCCCAACCGGGGCGGCCAGAGGAGGTGAGAAGTGGCAGAGGAAACGAGTGGCGAACGCACGGAAAGTGCAACAGGTAGACGGCGGGAACAGGCCCGCACCAAGGGCCAGGTAGCCAAGAGCCAGGAGGTCACCGGCGCCATCCTGCTGCTTATCGGCATCACCGTGCTGGTGGCCAGCGGCGGCCACTTCATGCGGATCCTGGGGCGCAACGCCACCTACCTGCTGGGGGAGTCCCACTCCCTGTCGCCCACGACGGTCTACGGGGTCCAGGAATTGCTCACCGGGAACCTGGAGGTGCTGTTGACGGCCCTGGCGCCCCTGCTCATCGCCGTGCTCATCGCGGGGATCGGCGGGAACATCCTCCAGGTGGGGTTCCACGCCAGCGCCGAGGCCCTGTCCTTCAAGACGGAGAAGCTCAACCCCATCTCGGGCATGAAGCGCTTCTTCCAGAAGACGGCCTTCTTCGACATCGTCAAAAATACCGTGAAGATCGGGCTCATCACGCTCCTGGCCTGGTGGACCATCGACGGGCTGATCAACGAATTCTCATCCACGCCCATGATCTCGATCAACGGCGTGATCGAAACGGGCAAGGACGGATTCATCAAACTCATGTCGCGGTTGCTGGCCTTCGCAGTGCTCGTGGCTCTCATCGACTGGTTCTGGCAGAAGCGGCAGTTCGAGGACAACATCAAGATGAGCAAGCACGAA
>JAUUZX010000293.1 GCA_030592025.1 bacterium
CGCAGAGCGCGGGGGTGGCGTGGCGGAAGCGCATGGCGGTCCTCCGGGTTGGGTTCGGGTGCGGGGGTCTCTTCTAAGACGCAGGGAATGGCTGGAGGGTTTAGTTGCTGGCGAAGATTCTGGGGCGCGCCCGATCGCCGTGCTATGGTCTTGGCGGTTATGACGCATCATCGGAGGAACCCGTTGCCCCGCCTCATCCCCTGGATCGCCGCCCTCGCCGTCGTCGCCACCTGGCCCCTGGCCTGGAGCGACCTCGCGGTGCGCGCCCTTTGGCCTCCCATCGTCGCCCTGGCGGTCATCCTGGCCACTCGCCACGCGCTGGTGGGCCTGCTGACCGGTGGTTTCTGCGGCGCGGTGATCCTCGCGGGCGGCGACCCGTGGCAGGCCTGGCTCGCCCTCTTCGCCGACCACCTCGCGCCCAGTCTGGCGTCGACCTGGAAGACCGGGGCCATCGCCTTCACCCTCATTCTGGGCGGTTTTGCGGCGGTCCTCGACGCGGGGGGCGGCTTCCGTGGTCTGCTCACGCGCTTGACCGGCGATGGCCACGACGCCGACCGCCGCTTCCAGGGCGCCGCCGCCGGCCTGGGCCTGCTCTGCTTCTTCGACGGGTTGGCCAACAGCATGATGGTGGGCCGGGTTGCCCATCGTCTGGCCGACCGCTGCGGCACCTCGCGGGTGAAGCTGGCCTACATCGTCGACTCCACCTCGTCGGCGGTGGCCTGCGTGGCCGTCGTCTCCACCTGGATCGCCTTCCAACTCTCGATGATCCATGAGGCCTTCGCCCTCGTGGGTCGGGACGTGAACCCCTACGCGGTCTTCCTGCAATCGCTGCCCTACAACTTCCACTGCTGGTTCACGCTGGTGCTGCTCTTCGTGTCGATCCGTTTCCGCTACAACCCCGGGCCCATGGGGGGCTTCGAGGAGCGGGCGCGACGGACCACCGTGCCGACGGATCTCGAGGCTCCGGGCGGATCCGCGGCCAGCGCGCTGATCCCGTTGGGTGTGCTCCTGTTCGCCTTCTTCAGTGGCTTCTACATCCTGGGCGGTGCGCCGCCCTGGTTGCCGGTGACCCGGGACAAGATCGTCTACGCCTTCGGTTCCGACGCGGGCCCCCTGGTCATGGTGCTGGCCGGGTTGGTGGCGACGCTGGTGGCGGCGGCGCTCTTCCCCGCGCCGACCTTGCGCCGTTTGCCCGTGGCGGGGGCGGCTTTCCTGACCGGTGTGCGCGCCATGCTGGGCCCGGTGGTCATCCTGGTGGCGGCCTGGATCCTGGGCAGCACCATCGGGGCCCTGGGCACGGCCGAACTGCTGGCCAGGGCGACGGCCTCCACCGACGTGGCCGCCCTGGTGCCGCTCTTCGTCTTCATCACCGGTGCGGTGGTCTCCTTCGCCACGGGCACGTCGTGGGGCACCATGGGCATCCTCTTCCCCCTGGCGGTGCCGGCGGCGGCCGGCGCGGTGGCGGGCGCCGACCCGGCCTTCCAAGCCACCTTCCTCCATGTGACGGTGGCGGCGGTGTTCAGCGGGGCCGTCTTCGGCGACCACTGCTCGCCCTTCAGCGACACGACCATCGTCTCGTCCATCTCCTGCGGCGTCGAACCCCACGATCACGTGCGCACCCAGATCCCCTTCGCCCTCATCGCGGCGGGGGTGGCGGGGGTCGTCGGGTTCATCCCGGCGGGGTTGGGCGTGCCGGCGGCGGTGTCGCTGGCGGGTGGCGCCGTCGTGTTGGTGCTGTTGCCGCGATGGCGTCGGGGCCGCCTGTGACCTGGTTGACAATTCAATAACAACCGTTACTTTCGGTATTACGGGTCGTTAAATCGTAATATCGGAGGTCCCCATGCGCCGCCTCTCCCTCGTTGCGCTGTTACTCATTCTGGCCGCGCCTCCGGCCTGGGCCCACGGATCCCACGGTACCCACACCATCGACGCGGCGGTGATCGTCACCTTCGCCGACCACCACGACGGCGCCGCCAGCGGCTGGTCCTACACCGTCACTGCACCGGACGGCGACGAGCCCTGGGCGCGCGGTTCCTGCGACGCCCTGGGACGGGTGGTCTTCGTGCCGGACCAGGCCGGCAACTGGACCGTGCGTGTCTTCGCCGCCGACGGCCACGGTGGTGAACTGGTCGTGCCCGTGGGTGCGGATTTTCTCGAAGGTGCCCATGATCATGGGCATGACGAACCGCCATCCGGCTCATCCAGGAACCGCAACATGGTCATGATCGTGGCTATTCTCTTCGGGGTGTTCGGGCTGGTGAAGCTCTTCATGTCACGGCAGGCCTGACGTGCACATCCCCGACGGCTTCCTCGGCCCCCAGACCTACGGCCCGGCCTACGGCGTCGCGGGGGTGCTGTGGGCCGTGGGGTTGCGCCGCCTGCGCCGCACCCTCGACCCTGCGGTCGTGCCCCGATTGGCCGTGGCCACGGCGACGGCCTTCGCCCTCATGATGATCACGCTCCCGTTGCCCGGCGGCACCACCGTCCACGTGACGGGCGTCGGCATGATCGCCGTGCTCTTCGGTGTGTGGCAAAGCTTCCTCGCCCTCTCCCTCGTGTACCTCATGCAGGCCATCATGCTCGGCGACGGGGGGGTGACCGCGTTGCCGGTCATGGCCCTGGCCGTCGGCCTCGCTGGCAGCGCGTCGGCGGTCGGTATGCGGCGGGTGTTCGGCCGCTGGCCCACGCCGGCGCTCTTTCTGGCCGGATGGGCCGGGACGGTCGTGCCCGCGGTGATCGTGGCCCTGGTTCTCGGCGCCCAACCGTTGCTCGCCCATGGCGCCGACGGATCACCGTTGTTCTTCCCCTTCGGCTGGACGGTGACCGTGCCGGCGGTCGTCGTGCCTCATCTCTTGGTGGGGATCGCCGACGGCGTGCTCACCGTGTTGGCCTGGCGGGCGCTGGCCCGGGAGGAGGCGTCGTGAGGGACCGGTTGCTGCTGGTGGCGTACCTGTTCGCGGTGGTGGCCGCGACCCTGATCCACGCGCCGACGGTGCTGGCGACCGCGGCCCTGCTGGTGGTGCTGTCGGCAGGCCGCGCCGCACCGCGGCTCCTCAGCCGAGCTCTGCGCGCCGCCCTGCCCTTCGCTCTGGCGGTGAGCCTGGGTTACATCCTTGTTGCCCGTGACGATCTGCTGGGGGCGTTCCGTGTCCTGGCCTTGGTCAACGTGCGCTTGCTGTTGCTGGTGCTCCTGGCCTTCCGCGTGCTCCCGGCCCTCGACCTGCAGCGGGCGGTGGGGTTCTCGCCGACCCTGCGCTTCGTGCTGATCCTGACCACCAGCCAGGTGCTGACCTTCCGCCGACTCTTCACCGACTTCCGTCTGTCCCTGGCCGCGCGCACGACCCGCCGTGTGGGCCTGGTCACCGCCCTGCGCCAGGGGGCGGCCACCGGCGCCTTCTTCCTGCGCCGCGCGGAGCACGATGCAGTCGAGATCACCCAGGCCCTGACCGCGAGGGGGTTCTTCCTTGATCGCGATTGAACGGTTGAGCCACGCCTACGACGACCGGACGACCCTGCGCGACGTGTCCGCCACCATCACCGCCGGGGAGAAGGTGGTGCTCCTGGGCAGCAACGGGTGCGGCAAGTCGACCCTCTTGAAGATCCTTGCCGGCCTGCTGCCGCCGGCGGCCGGACGGGTCGCCTACGACGGCCGGGAGGTCAGCCCCCGTACCCTGCGCGACAAGGCTTTCCGCCGCCGTTTCCGTCGCGAGACGGGCCTCCTGTTCCAGAACCCCGACGCCATGCTCTTCAATCCGACGGTGCGGGACGAGATCGCTTTCGGTCCGCGTCAGCACGACCTGGACGACGCTGACGCGCGCGCGCTCCATTGGGCTGGCGAGGTGGGCGTCGACCATCTGTTGGACAAGGCGCCCTGGACCTTGAGCG
>JAUUZX010000489.1 GCA_030592025.1 bacterium
GCCGCTGGGCGCCTGGCTCGCAGCCCGGACGCACGCCTCGATGACCCGGCTGTCGACGGGCCGCGGGCTGAAGTGCCGCACGCTGCGCCGCGTGGCCAGGAAGTCGCCGAAGGCGTGGGCGCGGGCGAGGCGCTCCTCGTCGGTGTAACAGGGCAGGGGGGGCAGGGCGTCGTGCATGGTGTCCTTCCCTGGTCAGTCGAGCAGGAGTTGGGCCGCGATCTCGTCGCGCTTCTCGTCGCCGCACAGGACGCCGACCAGGGTGATCGCAAAGGCGAGAGCCGTGCCGGGCCCCTGGCTGGTGATCAGGTGGCCGTCGATGACGACGCGCTCATCCGTGCGTGACGCGGCGGGCAGCCATTCGGCCAGGTTCGGGAAGCAGGTGGCCCGACGACCGCGCAGCAGGTCGTGCTCGACGAGCACCATGACGGGTGCGGCGCAGATGGCAGCCAGCCAGCGGTCCTGACCGTCGTGACGGCGCAGCAGGTCTGCGAGGGCCTCGCAGTCGCGCAGGTGCTCCGCGCCGGGCAGTCCTCCGGGCAGGACGATGGCGTCCCAGTCCTGATCGACGCATGCGTCGAGGAGGACGTCCGCCACCAGGTGGACGCCCCGGGAGGCGGTCAACTGGAGGCCGTCGTCGGGGCCCACGGGTACCCGTGCCACGGTCACGTCGACCTCGGCACGCCGCAGCACATCGACGACACTGACGGCTTCGATCTCCTCGCTACCGTCGCTGACGGGCACGAGCACGCGGGGGTTCATGGCGCTCCTTCGGGGGAGGGTTCGTCCACAGGATACGACCGCGAGGAGTCAACGCAACTCAGGGGCCGACACAACTCAAAGGCCGACGCTCCAGCCCAGGGTCACGGTCACCATGCCGTTGGTGGGTTCGGCATCGAGCCCGCTGCTGCGGACATGACTCCGGACCTCGGCCGACAGGTCGTGGCCGCCCAGGGAGCGCCAGCGCAGGCCCAGGCCCCCGCTCATGCCGAGCCAAGTGTCCTCGCGGGTGTAGGCGCCCAGCCCCACGGTGAGGAAGGGGGCGAGCCCCGGGCCGGACGGCTGGGCGCGGAAGATCAACCCCGCCGACCACGTGTCCCGGGTCGTCGTCCTGATGCCCTGCGCCTCGGATGTGGCGCCCAGACGGAACCACGCGATTTCCGGCCCGCCATCGAGCCAGGACGCCAGGCGGCGGGGAGCGGAGAGCCGAAGATGAAGGTCATCGTGGGGGTCGTCGGCCGTATTGTCGGTGGCGGCGATACCGGCGGCCAGTTCGAGACGCTGGACCGGCGGCGCGATCCGGGGCCGTGGATCGAGGCGGTACCAGGCGTGGGTGGACGAGCCGATCATGGCGCCGACGCCGCCGAGAGCGACGGCGCCGACGGTGGCTGTGGCAAGACCGCCTCCGGCGATGCGCGCGATTTCGTCGTCGTTACCGCCGGTGCCGGTATCGTCGATATCGGACAGGAGCAGCATGAGGAGCGAGCCCAGCACGCCGCCCGCGACGGCGCCGGCGGTGCTGCCCGCCGTCCAACCCCGGCTCGTGCCGGTGCGGCGCTGTTCGGCGGCCATCACGTCCGCCAAGGCGAAGCGGATGGTGACCGGAGCTCCCGGGGAGGGGGCCAGGCCGATGGAGTCGACACCGACGGCTACGGGGAAGCCCCCATGGCGCAGGCCGGTGTTCGTGGTCAGGCGCAGCTCCAGGTTCGGAGATTGAGCGGAGATCAGGGGGGCCAGATGACGGTCGACCTGGGCGATCGCATCGGACCCCCACAGGATGATCGTGGCCAGGGCCACAAGGATCGGAAACCTGGATACCATGGGCATTCCTCCTCACCACCCGGGGGCGGCGACGTTGCGGCAGCCTCGGGATGGACTTCCTACGGCGGCCGGTGCTGCGGGTTCCGTCGCCGGTCACAAAAAGGGTGGCCTTGCGGCCGCCCCTCGTGGGATGTCCCCACGGCGCCTAGGGCGTCGCGGCGGTTTCCCGGGTCATTGTCGAATCGGGTTCCTCGCCCGGATAACCGTATTGCTGGTCCGTCACACCCAGGAACTCGTTCCGCAGATACTTGTGCATCTTGCGGTTCGGATCCTTTTCATCGACGGGCAGCAGGTACTGGAACTTCCGCGGACTGCCGTCGGCCAGGATCGAGTGGCAGAGGGTGCAGTCGTAGGGCACGGCCACACCATTCTCGTCCACCATGTCCTTGTTGTGGCAGCGGAAGCACCCCGCATCTCGCTTGTGGCCGAGGTGGGTGGGGTAGGTGTTCCAGGTCACGTTCATGGGCGGGAAGATGTTGTGATCGTAGATGGAGATGACCTCGGCGATCATGGCGTCGATCTCGCGGTGCATGCGGGATGCGGACCCCTCGACTCGCCGGTAGTGGCCGGCCACGTCGTTCTGGATGCCCGTGTGGGCCGCCGCCTTGTCCTTGTAGTTGCCGAGCAGGGCGTCCATGGCCACCTGCTTGGCGAAGGGAAGGTCACGACTGATGCTACCTGCGGCCATGGCCTTGTCGATCGCCTCTTCGGGGTCCTGGTAGATGTGCGTGGCCCGGTTGTGGCAGTCGACGCAGTCCATGGACCGCACCTCC
>JAUUZX010000430.1 GCA_030592025.1 bacterium
GACGGCGCTCGAGGTGATCTGGTCCTTCGCCGGGTACTTGCCCGTGATCGTTCCCAGGCTCTCGGTCAGGGGTACCGGGACGATGGTGACGTGGCCGAGCATCTTCTCGACGTCGCCGCCGCAGAACTCGCGCAGTTCGGCCCAGATGTAGCCGCTACAGGCGCCCAGGGGGCGGTAGTTCGCGCGCAGGCCGTCGATCTGGTCATCCGAGAAACCGAACTTGCGAGCGATCCAGTCCGCGCTGGCTTCCGGGGTCTCCAGCACGTTCAGGCCCAGGATGGCCGGGTCCTCGTAGGTCTGGCTCTCGATGGTCGCGATCTTGCCGTATGACCCGATTTTGTCCAACCCGCCGAAGCGGAAGGTGTACTTACGGTTTTTGTCCTCGCGCAGGAAATTGCGGTACAGGCTGCTGACGTACTCCACGAAGAAGGTCTTGCCGTTGCCCGGCTCCCCGACCAGCACGTAGGCCATTTCCTGGGACGATCCGCCCTCCGCGGCGTCCTTCACGTAGGACACGAAGCTGTTGATCTCGTCGTACATGCCGACGATGTGCTTCTTGCCCTGACGGAAGATCTTGAAGTCGTAGGTGGTCTTGCCGTTGACCACGACCTTCTCGATCTCGCTGTCGAGGATCATGCGGCTGACGCCCTCGAAGGCGTTCTCGAAGACCCTGTCGCCGGATTTAAGGGCCAGCAGGTGGCTCTGCAGCGTGTTCTTCGTCTCTCCAGCCATGTTCGACTCCCATTCCTGGCTCGTGCAACGGGTTTTGACCCTTGGTACGACGTAGCAAGACGTGGCACCCCAATCTGTTCAGAGGTGCTCCGCAAGCCGCATGCCGGAATCGGAAGTGGTGTGATGGCAACGGATGAGCGACGTGTTCCGGCCGACGACCGGTGACGGGGCTCCCCTCTCGTGAAGGAAAGGAAAGTCCGCGCGAAGCGCCATGTTTAACTTGACCATAACTGTAATGTATATGCTGGGTAGTGGGTGGGAGTTCCCGGAGGCGGCGGGATCATTCGCGCGCGACAAGAAACGAAGGAGGGCGCTACCGCACCTCGCCCCGCAATCTCATTTGCATCTCCCGCAACCGCCGCGTCACCCCGTCGTCCCGTCCCGCCCGTGCCTCCAGGCAAGCCTCCACCTCGCGCAGCGCCTCCTCGGTTCGCCCCAGACTTGCCAATGACGACGTGGCCAGGGTAGCCGCCAGGCCGTGGTCCGGTTCGAAGGCCAGGACCGCCTGCAGGTAGGGCACGGCGGCGCCATGGCGACCCAGTTCGGCGAGGTAATAACCGGTCTGCACGTAGAAGCTCCGGAGGTACAGGATGAAGACCTCGCGCAGGGCTCCGCACAACATCTCCGCCGACGGAGGCGTGCCGTCCGGGGACAGCGCCGCGACCAGGTTGCGCCGGCCAATCTCGGGCAGCGGGTCGAGCCAGATCAAGGGACCGAAGTCCGGGTCGGGACGGTCCATCTCACGGAGGTCGTAGATGGTGATCACAGGTCCGGACACGGCGCCGGACGGCGCGAATTCCGCCGCCACTTCAGCCTTCCGGGCCAGCCGATCGTAGACGGCGTTCTGGGCCGGGTACATGGCGCGGTCGGCGCGGTAACGGTCGCCCATGGCCGACGACAGGACGACGAAATCAGGCGCCAGGAAGTACTGGGGGTCGTAGAAGACGGCGTTGAAGTCCCAGGCGTCGGGCCAGAGCTCCACGAGTTGCTTGTTGCCGGCCCTGTCCACGAGCCCGAAATCGATGGAGCCGCTGACGAGCATGGGCAGGGTCGTGGCCCGGTGGTAGGGGCGGCCCAGGAACGCTCGGCGCCGCTCTTCCGACGCGTCCTTGAAGACCGCCTTGCCCATGGGCCGGTTGCGGTGCTGGAAGGTGAGCAGGTTGGGCCCGTACTCCTCCTGGAGGATGAGCACCTCGGGCCCGGCGTGCTCGGCGAGCCAGTCGCCGGCCTGCTGCCGGGTGGTCAAGCCGCCCGACGATGCCATGCCCAGGCCGCCGACGGCGGGCCAGACCACAACAGCCGCCAGGACCACGGCGAGGGCAACGTGCCGCCGCTCTCCTGCGAATCGGTCGACCAGGGATGCGATCAGCGCGCAGCCCAGCAGGGTCAGGGGGGGGATGATGACGACGGCGTAGCGGTCGCCCAGCATGCTGAACGAACCAAACATGACCAGGTAGGGCAGGGCGACGGCGGCCACGGCGACCCGGTCGGCCGCCATCCCGTCGCGCAAGCCGCGCAGCCCCGCCAGAGCCCAACCGAGGCCCGCCAGCCCGGCCGCGAACAGGGGCCAGCCCAAGTTGCGGCCTAGGATCCGCGCCAGTTCGAACACCGCGGGTCCCGACGTCCGGCCCAGATGACCGGCGGCCATGTGCCCCCGTTCGAAGCCGAGGTCGTTCCAGAAGGTGCGGGCATCCAGAAGGGCGTAGGGGGTTGTCGCGAGGAAAACCAGACCTGCCAGAGCCGCCAGCGCGGGCACGATGCGCAGCGCCCGCCGGGGACCATCCCGCAGCACGACGATCGTCGCCAGGGGGATGAGGGCCAATGCGCCGGGGTACTTGGCCCCCGCGGCGAGGCCGGCCAGGACCGCGGCCATGATCAGCGTGCGCCGCACGCCGGATGCGTGCCAGCGCACCGTCATGACCAGCGACCAGAGGACGAACGCGGTCATGACCGTGTCGGTGAAGATGGACCGGCCGTGGAAGACCATGCTCGGCGCCAGGGCCACGACCAGCCCAGCGGCCAGGCCCACGCCGCGCCGCCACCGCTCGCCCACCCAGAGCACCGCCAGCACCGACGCCGTGTCGGCCAGGACCCCGGGCACCCGGGCCAGGATCACGTGGGGCGTGGGGTCGGCGGTGAAGGCCAGCCAGTAGTCGGCGGGGGAGGCGAAGGCGCCCGTC
>JAUUZX010000017.1 GCA_030592025.1 bacterium
CCCGCCGGTTTGAGATCCATACTCAAAACCGAATGTCATTGAATCGACTATGGGATTGTGATAGCCTGTTCTCGTTAGTCGAAGGTTCGTGCGCTGGGCTTGCATTGGGGGATGCAATGTCGCTATCGGTCTTCTCGTCAGACGGATCTCTTAATCACCGAGTCAATGCAAACGATGGTGCGGTCTGTGTACACGGGCTGCGCCTGGTTGTGCGTACATCTGGCTCTGTTCGAGCGGAGTGATGACACGAAGAACAAAGTGCTGGTGAAGTAGCCGTTGAACCCGAACGCAACGCCGGCACCGCGGAGGGAATACCTGGGAGGGAGATGGATCATGTTTTGGCAGCCGTACAAACACGTAATGACGGTGATCATTTGTCTCTGCTCGGCCTCGGCCGCGCTGGCCCAAGCTGATTCACCTCCATTCTCGCCCCTGAAGCTGGCCTCCGACGGCCGCCTCGAGAACGTCAACACGGTGACCATGCCCGGCTTGGCCGACCGGTCCATCCCTGCGGGTCCTTTGGGCCGCATCGTGTCCCGCGACTTGCGTACCGGCGAGGTCACCGTCCGCGAAGACGTCACGCGTGAGGAATTCCTGTCCGGCACGTTCCGTCCCGGCGGCGATGGCGTCCTGACCGGCCCGGCTGTCGAGTCGGCCGACAAGAACTTCTACTACTGGGATCCCGTGCCTGATCCCACCGTCGGAACCTATCCCCGGCACCTGAAGGTCAGCATCTGCTGGGAGGGGCCCTGCGAGGAGCCGTTCGGCGGCCACTGCTCCGGTACGCTCATCGATCCCATGCACGTGATCACCGCCGCCCACTGCGTCTACAGCCTCGGCGAGGATCATCCGGGCTTTGCCGATGAGATCAGGGTCATTCCGGGATACGAAAACCATCTCGAACCGTGGGGAGACGCCCATGCGGTTCAAATGCATGTGTGGGAAGGTTGGAGCGTCGACCATGACGACCACCACGACATCGCCATCCTCGACCTCGACCGGCCCATCGGCGCGCTGGTCGGCTGGCGCAGCTACGGCTGCCAAGACGACTGTGACTGGTACTACGGGGGAGGCTGGGTGCACCGTGCCTACCCGGCCGAGGACCCCTACGACGGTCTGATCATGTTCGAGAACGGCGGCAGCTTCGACCATTGCTGGTCGTCCTATACCCTGGACTGGCACCTCGCCGCGTTCGACAATCCCTCCTGGGGCGGCTCCAGCGGTGTCGGCTCCGTGCGCGACGGGGTGGTCTGGGCCATCCTGCGGGGCAGTGACCGCGAGACCTCGTCCGACGCCGCCCTGATCACCTCCGGGAAGTTCGCCGGCATCGGGATCATCCGCGACGAGGACATGCCCTCGTCGCCCGACCTCATGCCCATCTATGTGCAGGCCGAGGGTGAGAACTTCGCTCCCGGTGGCCAGCTCGACGCGTTCTCCTTCGTCCTGGTCAGCTACGCCAATGTGGGGATCACCACGGCCGTGGTCTGCCACATCTACATGTCCGACGACGCGAACATCACAACCGGCGACGTCTATGTCGACTCCGAGGTCGTGGCGGTGAACTTGCAGGCCATGAGCTCCCAGGTCGTGGACGTATTCCCCCGGCCCACGGTGCCGGTGGCAACCACCTCGGGGCGCTACTTCCTGGGCGTGATCCTCGATTACAACGACGCCATCCTGTCCAACAACATCACCGCAGCCGTGGAGTTGGATTCCATCTACGTGGGCTGTCCCCTGCCCAACCAGCCCCTGATCCTCTCGCCGCTGGAGGGCGCGGTCTGCCAGCCGCTGGCCCGCACCATCGACTGGGACGACCAGCCCCTGATCGAGACCTACCAGCTGCGGTTCGGCACCTGGTGCGGCGAGACCCTCATCGACGTCGGCACCGCGAGCCAGTACACCGTCAGCGGCTTGGACAACAGCACGACCTACTACGCGACCGTGCGCGCCAAGAAGTACTGCGGTTCCTGGAGCCCCTGGTCCGCCTGCCGCAGTTTCACGACCCTGGATATTCCCACCTCCGCGATCGCATTCCTCACCCCGACCGAGGGCGACATCTGCCAGGACTCGACCTCGGTGACCATCGCATGGCAGCCGGTGCCCGCCGCTACTTCCTACGACCTGCGCGTGGGGGAGAGCTGCGGCAGCGGCGGCACCTACCCCTTGGTGTCGACGACGCCCTACCATGACGTCACCGGCCTGGCCGGCGACACGACGTACAACTACCAGGTCCGCGTCCTCGGCGCCTGCGGCAACTGGGGCGACTGGAGTGCCTGCCGCACTTTCAGCACCCTGCCGGGCATTTACAAGGTGCCGTACGCGCCCTACCCTCCGGAGGGTTACGCCTGCATGAACAGCACCGTTACCCTGGGCTGGATGCCGGTCGAGTACCCGTGCACCTACGAGGTGGAGTGGGGCGAGTCCTGCCGCATGGGCGCCGCGACCATCGTGACCGGCAACATCTGTGCTCTGCCGCCGCTGGCCGAGGGCACTTGGTACTGGCACGTGCGCGCGCTCCACGTCTGCGGAGGGGTCAGCTCATGGTCCCCGTGCTGGAGCTTCGGCGTGGACACCACCCCGCCGGTCTGGCCCACGTGGCTGGAGAGCCCGACCCATGCCTTGTCGACCTGGTCCAACGAGCCCCAGGTGATGACCCGCTGGGTGGATGCCACCGACGACTGCAACGTGGAGTACCGCGTGCTGTGGGACCACGCGTCGGCCACTGTCCCGGACTCGTTGATCATGGACATCATGGACACCCAGTACACCAGCGATCCGCTGTCCAGCGGCGACGACCACTGGTTCCACGTTCTGGCCAAGGACATGCCGGGCAACCTGGCGGTCAATCCGCAACACCTGGGGCCCTTCTGGATCGACGCCACGCCGCCCGAGGTCCACGTGGTCAATCCTGTCGGCGGTCAGGTTCTCCTCAGCAGTTATCCGGTGACCATCGCCTGGACCGCCGTCGATCCGGACTCCGGGGTGGACACGACCGCGATACATTACACGTTCGACGCCGGGGATTCCTGGCACCACATCGCCACCCTCGCCGACCCGTTGGTCACGACCTTCGCCTGGACCGTTCCCGCGGCGGCGACCGACAGCGCCCGGGTGCGGGTCACCGTCACCGATGTCGCCGGCAACGCCGGGCAGGCCACCAACGAGCGTTGGTTCAGCGTAGGTTTGGCCAGCGGCGCAGGGGATCCGCTCCTCGTTTTCTCGCTTCACCAGAACGTGCCCAACCCCTTCAACCCGATGACGATAATCCGGTACGAGCTGCCGGCGGTCGCGTCGGTGTCCCTGCGGGTGTTCGACCTGTCCGGGAAACTGGTGCGCACGCTGGTCGCGGCCGAGGTCCCGGCCGGGCTCCACGAGGCGGTCTGGAACGGCAAGGACGAAACGGGGCGCCAGGCATCGGCGGGCGTGTATATCTACCGTCTGAAGGCCGGTGGCTTCGGCGAGACGCGGCGGATGACCCTGGTGAAGTGATAGGGAACGGCTAGTCAAGTATTGGTACCGGCCCCGGGCGTCATTGCCCGGGGCCATTTGGTTTGGTTGTGCCTCTGAAAATGTGTCTCGCAGTTTTTGGGGGCTGTTTTTTGATCGACAACGGTGCTGGCTTGATGTTTTGATGTCAGAAATCGACCCGAAATCGACCCGAAATCGATCCGAAATAGACGGGACACAATTTCAGAGGCACAACCGACGTAACAGGAGCCCCCTTGAACCCCACAAAAATCTGCCCCACCTGCCACGCCGAATACATCCCCGAGGCCCAGACCTGCCCCGACTGCAACGTCACCCTCGAGTGGTCTGCCCAGTCCGTCGCCACCGACGACGACGCGTCTCCTCTCGGCCCGGCAACCTGGGACGACATCCCCGACGGCGAGATCCTCGGCCAACTCGCCGGGGACAACGAGCGGGTCCTCAAGAAGTACGCGGCGCTCCTGGAGGCCGCGGGCATCCGTTCGGCCACCCTGCCCCTGACGGCCTACGTGGGTCGGGGCATGCGCCGGGCGCCGTCGGTGTTCTACGGGGTCGCGTTCAAGGCGGGAAAATCCGAGCAGGTGGCGGTGGGCGACGTCGTCGAGGGCTTCCAGTACCAGCTCTTCGTGCCCCGGGACGACTACGACCGGGCCCACGACATCATCGGCGAGCGTTTCGCCGATCTGCACCCCGATCAGGGGATGGGTTCCCAGCGGGAGTATGACCTGGGGGCGTGTCCGGCGTGCAGCGCGACCCTGGCCGAGGACGCTCCCGAGTGTCCGGACTGCGGCCTCGTGCTGGGCTGACGCCCGTTCGGTAGCCGAATCGGGATCTCAGGGTGCCGTCACGCCCTGCATCAACCCCACCAGACCCCTCGCCCAGGACGGCGCCGTCCGCTGCAACTCGGCGTACTCGGCCAACGCCGTCTTCGTGTCCCCGGCTTCCATGAGGGTCACCACCAGGTCGTGTCGCGCGTGGGCGTAGCCCGGGTCGTGCTTCAGCGCCGTGCGGTAGGCGGTGACGGCTTCGCGATAGCGCCCGGCCTGCAGGTGGATGAACCCGATGTTGGTCCAGGCCTCAACGTAGTCGGGCTTGAGACGGACCGCGTCGGCCAGGGCGTGGAGGGCCTCGTCCTGGCGGCCGGCACGTCCATAGGCGGTGGCCAGGTTGTTGTAGGCCAGCACGGCGTCGGGGGAGGCGTCGATGATGCTCTCGAAGAGGTTCACCTCGTTGCGCCAGATCTCTGTCCGGTACACGGTGGCGGCGCCCAGTCCAATGACCCCGATGACGATGAACGTCGTGACCATGGTCGCGTCCGGTCCGAGGCGGTCGCCGAGCCAGGGCAGCAACCGGGCGATGCCGTAGCCCAGGAGAATGCACCAGCCCACCGACGGTAGGTAGAGGAAGCGTTCGGCCATCACGGCTCCCCGCAGGGGCACGAGCCCCGAGACGGGCAGCAGGAAGATGATGATCCAGGCGGCCATGGCCAGGCCCAGACGGCGATGCCGGGCCGGCGCCCACAGGATGGCCAGGATGACGATCGCCCCGCTGGTGACGGCGGGCCACACCAGCTCCAGACTCAACGGAGTGTAGAACGCGTTGAGGGGCCAGGGCCAGACGAGCAGGCGGCCGTAGTTCAGCCACAGTCGCAGGAAGAGGCCCAGGTCATTCTGCACCGGCGCGACCTGATTGACCGCGGCGCCGGCGCCGAGCATGCCGAAGCCCACGTCGGCCACCACCACCCGCAGCAGGATGAACACCGCCAGCGCGCCGCCGGCCGCCGCGAGCCAGCGCGTGTTGCGGTCGAACCACGACCCTTCGCTGCCGTCGTCCCGCAAACCCAGCAGGCTCAGCACGACCAACGCCACGGGCAGGACCAGGGCGACCTCCTTGCACAGCAGGGCGGCCAGGACGCAGACGCCGAACAGGATGGTGCGACGAAGGCTGTCGCCCGGCCGCTCTCGACTCCACAATATCACCGCCAGCAGGGCGAAGGTCGTCGCCAGGACATCCGTGCGTCCCGAGACGAAGGCCACCGATTCCACGTGGGCGGGGTGCACGGCGAAGATCAGGCCGGCCACCGAGGGACCGATGCCGCCACCGATCCAGCGTCGGGCGATGAGCATGACGAGCACGCTGTTGAGGGCATGGAACAGGACGTTGTGGAGGTGAAAGGGCCAGGTCGCGCCGTTGGCGAAGGCCTGATCGACACCGAGGCCCAGCAGCACGAGGGGACGGTAGTACCCATAGGGCGCATCGAGACGGAACTCGGCGGTCAGGAGGGCGGGCCATCCGCCCTCGCCGCGCACCTGGTCCATGTAGGCGAGGAGGCCGAGGTCGTCCCAGACCAGATCGAAACCGAGGGTGCGGGCGTAGACGGCGAAGGCCACGAGGGCCGTGACGATCAGGCCCAGGCGTGGCGTTTCGTGGAGACGGTTCACGTCGGCTCCCACGGGGACGAGGACCAAAACACCCACGGGCCGGCGTGGCCCGTGGCGGGGTCGGGATCCCTATCCTAGCACAGGGGCGCGTGGATGCTCAACGGTCAGGGGATGGTCTCGTACTGGTCCTCGGCCTGGGCGATGGCCTCGACGGCGGCCGCGATCCTCTGCTTCTCGTCGGTGGGCTCCGGCGCATCGGCGGGCAGATGCTGCAGGTCGCGGTGGGCCTTCAGGCCGCGGCCCATGAGGAACAGGGCGACCACGTGGAAGCCGGCCCCGATCAGGTCGCCGGCGGCCAGGAAGATTAGGCCGTCCAGGGCGTAGAAAACCACGCCGATCACGAAGCCGGCGGTCTTGCCGCGGTGGGCGAGCCAACCGAAGAGCACGTAGGTGGACAGGGCGCCGACGCTGAAGAACAGGCCGCCCACCTTGAGGGCCCAGGCGCCACCGCCGGCCTCGGCCGCGAGCCCCTGGGCGACCGCGTCGATGACCTGGGTGATGCCCACGCCGAAGATGAAGTTCCACTCGCCGGCGAACAGCGCCACCAATGAATTCAGGAGGGAGAGCCCGGCGATCCAGTAGAACCAGTTGGCGCCGTTGCGGGCCGCCTGGCTGAGGGCGGTGCGGCGCGAAGCGAGGTCCGGTGCGGGCGTGGCGGCGGCCATGGAGGCTCCTTGGGCGGACGGGGAACGGGTCTGTCCGGAGTTCCCCTCTTCGGCCCGCGGCCACGAATCTTGATCCTTTCGCTCGGCTAGAACTCCCAGCCCAGGCCGGCGAAGGTGGACCAGTCGGTGCGCTCCACACCCACCGGCGGCCGGGCGTTGTCTTCGACCGCGGCGCCCACCTTCAGGTCGATGCTGCCGGTGATGTCGATGGTCAGGGCCAGGTTGCCCACGGCCCGCCAGTTCTCCGGATCGCTGAACAATGGCTGCCAGAAGCCGACCAGGTCGAGCCGCGTGGTCGCGTTCAGGTGGCGCGCCATGTGGAGGAAGATCGACATGCGTCCCTGGGCCAGCTGGCCGTCCTGGTCCTCGATGCGCTCGATCTCCAGCATGGGGGTGGCGCCGAGGGTGACCCGCCCCCGGTCGCTCTCGCTCAGGTCGTGCCGCACACCTGCGCCCAGCAGCCATCGGGACCGCAGCCGCTGGAAGGGGTTGTGCTGCACCTGGGCGAAGAGGATGGAGGCCCAGGCGTTGCTCAGGTCCCGGTTGTGGCGCAGATGGGCGACGACGTTGCGGGCCGTCTCGGTTCCTTCGCTCTCCTCGTAGCTGCCGGTGGCCTGCAGGCGCCAGCGGTCGCGCTCGCTTCGCCACTGCACCTGGCCGCCGGTCTCGAAGAGGACCCGTTCGGTGTTGCCGCCGCTGCCGGAGAAGAGGCCGTCCAGGGCGCCGGACCAGCCCGGCTGACGGTCGTCGTAGCCCTCGAGGGTGTTGAGGATGACGCTGGCGCCGGCCGGTGCGGCCAGGAGCATCATGACGATGAGCAGGGCGATGATGAACGGTATGATGACCGGGCGCGCCATCCGAAACCTCCGTGTTGCGGGGAAGGGCGTGGGCAGAAGTCGCATGTCGAGAGCGGGCGGGGCGGCTTCGAACCGCCCCGCCCACGGGGTCGTCTACATCAGGCCGCGGCGCTTGAGCAGGGGCTCGATCTCCGGGTCCTGACCCCGGAAGCGGCGGTACAGTTCCATGGGGTCCTCGGTGCCGCCGCGGGCCAGGATATGCTCGCGGAAGGCCTCGGCCGTGGCCCGGTCGAAGATGTCGCCGGATTCGGTGAAGGCGGCGAAGGCGTCGGCGTCGAGCACCTCGGCCCACAGGTAGCTGTAGTAGCCCGACGAGTAGCCCCCGGCGAACACGTGGCGGAAGTAGGGGCTGCGGTAGCGGCTGATGATCTCGGGGATCAGGCCGATGTCGGCCATGGCCTTGTCCTCGAAGGTGCCGGCGTCGATCCCCGCGGCGGCCTCGAGGGTGTGCCAGTCCATGTCCAGGAAGCTCGCGGCCACGTACTCGGTGGTGGCGAAGCCCTGGTTGAAGTGGCGGGCGTTGCGGATTTTATTCTTCAGCTCCGCCGGGATGGGCGCGTCGGTCTCGTAGTGGCGGGCGTACAGGTCGAGCACCTGGGGCTCGAAGGCCCAGTTCTCCATGATCTGGCTGGGCAGCTCGACGAAGTCCCTGGCCACCGACGTGCCGGACAGGCGTCGGTACCGGCAGTCCGACAGCATGCCGTGCAGGGCGTGGCCGAACTCGTGGAACATGGTGCCCACCTCGTCCATGCTCAGCAGACTGGGGGTGTCGGCGGTGGGCTTGGTGAAGTTGCCCACGTTGTAGATCACCGGGATGACGCGCTCGCCGTCCTGGTAGCGCTGCTTGACGAGGGCGTTCATCCAGGCACCGCCGCGCTTGCTGGCCCGGGGGAAGTAGTCGGTCATCAGCAACGCGAGGACGGTGCCGTCGGCGTCCCGCACCTCGAAGGCCTCCACGTCCTCGTGCCAGACGGGGATGTCCGAGCGCGGGACGAACTCCAGGCCCCACAGCTTGCCCGCCACCGCGAAGACGCCCGTCCGCACGCGGTCCATCTCGAAGTAGGGGCGGAGCATCTCCCCGTCCAGGTCGTAGCGGGCCTTCTTCACCTTCTCGGCGTAGAAGCTCCAGTCCCAGGCCTCCAACGCGAAGTCGCCGCCGTCCGCGTCGATGATGGCCTGCATGTCGGCGGCCTCGACCTTGGCCCGGGCGACGGCCGGCGTCCATATCTGCTGCAGCAGTTCGTAGACGGCCTCGGGGGTGCCGGCCATGTTGTCGTCGAGCACGTAGTGGGCGTGGGTCGTGAAGCCGAGGATCTTGGCCCGGCGCGCGCGCACGTCGGCGATCTGCACCAGGATGGCGTTGTTGTCCAGTTCGTCACCGTTGTCGCCCATGCCGGCGTAGGCCTTGAAGACCTTCTCGCGCAGGGCACGCTTCTCGGCGTACTGGAGGAAGGGGATGAAGCTGGGCTTGTGGAGGGTGACGACCCACTTGCCTTCGTGGCCCCGCTGGGCCGCCGCTTCGGCCGCTGCCGCCACGACCCCCGCGGGCAGGCCGGCCAGATCGGCGGCATCGTCGATGACCAGCTCGAAACGGTTGGTCTCCTTGAGGACATTCTCGCCGAACTGCACCGTCAGCAGGGACAGCTCCTCGTTCAGGGCCTTGAGCTGCTCCTTCTTGGGCGCGTCGAGGTTGGCGCCGCCCCGCACGAAGCCTTTCCAGGTCTCCTCCAGGAGCATGGCCTGCTCGGCGTCGAGATCGAGGTCGGCGCGCTGCCCGTGGACGGCGTCGACCCGCGCGAAGATCTCCCCGTTCAGCAGGATCGTGTCCCGGTGGCGCGAGAGGATCGGCGCCATGGTCTTGGCCACCGCCTGCATGGGCTCGCTGGTCATGGTGCCGTTCAGGCTGTAGAAGACGTTGCTGACCCGGGCCAGTTCGGCGCCGGCGGCGTCGAGGGCCTCGATGGTGTTGGCGAAGGTGGCCGGCGCCGGGTTGCCGGCGATGGTCGCGATCTCGGCGTCGTGGGCCGCGATGGCCGCCGCGAAGGCCGGCTCGTAGTGGCTGATGTCGAGCGCGCTGAAGGGCGGCACGCCGAAGGGGGCGGTCCATTCCTCAAGCAGGGGGTTGGCGGCGGCGGCGCCCATGGTTCCCAGGAGGGTCGTCGAGATGGTCATCAGAAGCAGAACCTTTCGCATGGAAGTCATCCTCTCCAGTTGTGCTCGCCCTCGGGGCGGTTTTCCAGGATCCCCTCGATGGTCTCCAAGACATCGGGGGTCAGGCGCTCGACGACCTCGAGGGCCTGCATGTTCTCGCTCACCTGGCTGGCCCGGGACGCGCCGGTGATGACCG
>JAUUZX010000275.1 GCA_030592025.1 bacterium
ACCGTGGGCGCGATGGCGTCGAAGAAATGAAGGGACGGCGCGCCGGTGATCTCCGCCAGGCAGTCGACAAGGCCGGGGTGCGTGAGGGGGCCCGTGGCCAGGAGCCAGAGATGACCGTCCTCCTGCGGGAGTTCGGTGACATCCCCCGGGACCACGGTGATGAGAGGCTCGGCGGCCACCGCCTCCTCGACCCTTGCGGAGAAGGCGTCCCGGTCCACGGCAAGAGCCGCTCCGGCGGGTACCGCGGCGAAACGGGCGCAGTCCAGCAGCCGGCAACCGAGCATGTCCATCTCGTCCTTGAGGAGCTTGGACGGCGTGGCGGGGGCGGTGCTCTTGAGGGAGTTCGAGCAGACGATCTCGGCGAGGCGTCCGGTGGTGTGGGCGGGCGTGGGCACGTCCGGCCGCATCTCCATCAGGCGACAGGGGATCCCCTGCCGGGCGAGTTGCAGGGCCGCTTCACAGCCGGCCCGCCCCCCGCCCACGACGGTGACAGGACTCACGCGTCGGCCCCGCTGACCTTCTTTGTCGTTGCCTTCTTGGTCGATGCCTTCTTGGTCGATGCCTTCTTGGTCGTCGTTTTCTTCTTCGTGGTCTTCTTCCGGGTCGTCTTCTTCTTGGTTGTCTTCTTCCTGGTTGTCTTCTTTTTGGCGGCTTTCTTCCGCCCCGGCTTGCGGGGGCGCTTCGCCGCTTCGGCCAGGAGGGTGACGGCCTGCTCCATGGTGATCTCTTCCGGGTCGAGATCGCCGCCGAGGGTGGCGTTGACGTCACCGTCGGTCACGTAGGGGCCGTACTTTCCCTTGAGCACCTTCAGGGCGACCCCGGTCGCGGGGTGGTCCCCGAGTTCCCGCAGGACGGGCTTCTTGTTCTTGTTGCGGATGCGCTCGAGGGCCTCGTCCAGCTCGATGGTGAAGAGCACGTCCACCGAAGGCACCGAGGCGAAGACCCGGCTCAACTCCACGTAGGGACCGTACATGCCGAGCCCCGCGCGGACCTTCTTGCCCGACTCCGGATCGATGCCGACTTCCCGGGGCAAGGAGAGGAGCTTGAGGGCGTAGTCGAAGTCGATGGTGCTGGGGTCCGTGCCCTTGCCCAGGCCGATGCGCTTGGGTTTCGTGTCGCCGTCCTGCTCGCCGAGCTGCAGGTAGGGACCGTAGGGCCCGACCTTGGCGTAGATCGCGTGGCCCGATTCGGGATGGTGGCCGATGGGCTCGTCGGCGCGACCGCTCTGCTCGATGAGGGCCAGGGCCTTCTCGCCGGTCAACTCGTCGATGAGCATGTCGATGGGGACGGTCGCCCGCTTGTCCTCTTCGCCGGGGATCTCGACGTAGTAGTAGCTGCGCCCGATGCGCAGGACGATGGGTTTGCCCGTTTCCGGGTCCTCGCCCAGGGGAATGCGCGGGTAGTCGATCTGGTCGAGTTCGGCCGCGATGTCGCGCTCGAGGCCCCCCTCCTTGTCGGTACCGCGGTAGAAGTCGTCGAGGAAGCGGGTGAGGTCCACCTCGCCCGCGGCGACCCGATCCAGGTCCGCCTCCATGCGGGCGGTGAAGCTGATGTCCACGTAATGGCCGAAGTGGTCCCGCAGGAGTCGCGTGACGGCGATGCCGATGTAGGTGGGCAGCAACGCGCCGCCCTTCTTCACGACGTACTCGCGGTTCTGGATCGTGGAGATAACCGGCGCGTAGGTGGACGGCCGACCGATGCCCTCCTCCTCGAGCTTCTTGATGAGGGAGGCCTCGGTGAAGCGCGCCGGGGGCTGGGTCTCGTGGCGCAGGGGCTCGACGTTGGGGATATCGATGGCCGCACCGTCGCCACCGATGGCCATGCCTTCGGAAAGCTCCGGCAGGAGCGCGTCCTTGCCCCGGTCGCCGTAGACCTTGAGGAAGCCCGGGAACTTCACGATGGAGCCGTTGGCCCGGAAGTTCAGCTCGCTCCCCTCGACCGTGACCGCGAAGTCGACCGCGGTCTTGTCCAGTTTCGCGTCCGCCATCTGGGAGGCCACGGTCCGGTTCCAGATGAGCGTGTACAGGGCGAGTTCGTCCCCGTCAAGGTGGGCAGCCAGGTCGCCGGGGGTGCGATTGACATCCGTGGGCCGGATGGCCTCGTGGGCTTCCTGGGCGCCCTTGGAACGGGTGCGGTAGCGACGCGGCCCGCCGGTGTAGTCCTTGCCGTACTTCTCGGCGATGAGGGCCTCGGTCTCGCCCAGGGCCTTCTCGCTGAGGGTGAGGGAGTCGGTCCTCATGTAGGTGATGAGGCCTTCGCGTTCCCCGCTGCCCAGGGACATACCCTCGTAGAGGCGCTGGGCGACCCGCATGGCCCGTTGGGGCGCCATGCGCAGGCGACCGCTGGCGGCCTGCTGCAGCGTCGAGGTGGTGAAGGGCGGCGAAGGTCGCTGGGTCGCTTCCTTGCGCGTGACCGTCGCGACGCGCCAGGGCACCCCGTGCTTGGCGCCGCGGGCGAGGTTCATGGCCCTGTCGTCGTCCAGGAGGAGTCGCTTGTCCGGTTGCTTGAGCAGGCCGGTGTCGGGATCGAAGTCCTTCCCGCCGGCGAGCTTCTTGCCGTCGACCTCCATGAGCCGGGCCGTGAAGACGAGATCGCCGCTCTGCAGGGTGGCCTCGATGTCGCAGTACCCGGCGACCATGAAGGCCTGACGCTCCTCCTCCCGCTCCACGACGAGGCGCACGGCCACGCTCTGCACGCGACCGGCCGAGAGCTTGCTGCGGACCTTCTTCCAGAGGACCGGCGACAGGGAGTACCCGAAGAGCCGGTCGAGAACGCGGCGGCCCTCCTGCGCGTGGACCAGTTGCATGTTCAGGTCGTGGGGGTCGGCCAGCGCGGCCTCGATGGCGTCCCGCGTGATCTCGTGGAAGGCGATGCGGCGGACGGGGATCTTCGGCTTGAGAACCTCGAGCAGGTGCCAGCTGATGGCCTCGCCCTCGCGGTCCTCATCCGTGGCCAGCAGGATCTCGTCGGCGCCCTTCATGAGTTTCTTGAGCTCGGTGACGTGCTTCTTGCTGTCGGCGGAAACGACGTAGACCGGTGCGTAATCGTCGTCGGGATTCACACCCAGGCGCGACCAGGACTCCTGCTTGATATCGGCAGGGATCTCACTGGCCCGCCCCGGCAGGTCGCGGATGTGGCCGTAGCTGGCGGCCACCTGGTAGTCGTCACCGAGAAAACGGGTGATCGTGCGCGCCTTGGCCGGTGATTCTACGATGATCAGTTTCAAGAAACGTCCTCCCCCGTCTCCGGGACGGGTCAATTGGTGGTCGCGGGACCGGCAAGGGCAAACCCGGCGGCATGCCGCGGCCGGGTCGGTCCGGGCGGGTCCTCAAAGGCCGAGGGCCCTGGTACCCGATCAGTGGATGTCGCGGTGGCCGTCGGCCAAACCGCCGACCATGCCGGGCCGGTGCGGTCGGAACAGGACCTGTTCGATGACCATCTCCAGGTCAGCTTTCTCGACGGGCAGAACCGCGAGCAGGGTCGTGTAGTGGAGCAGCGCCTCGAGTTGGGCGGCGTTGATTTCCTTGCGGGCCTGCAGGTCCAGCAAGTAGGCGAGAGCCTCGCGGGTCACCGTTTCCTGCTCCACGTCCCCGTACACCCGCACCGCAGCCGCCGACGGCACTTCAGGCAGGGGATTCGGGTCCCAGTGGGCAGGGCCCCTCATCTCCCACTCGTCCTCGATCCAGTCGAGCAGACCGTGGACGTCATCCTCGTCGAGACCGGCCTCGGCGGCCTTGTCCTGCACCCGGGCCCGGGTCGGCTTCTTGCCGTCCTTGCCGACGGAAAGGGCCTCGAGCAGAATGATGAGCAGATGCTTGAGCCTGTCGCGTTCCTGTTCCATGAGCCATCCAGGTTGTGGTCCTGACCGCTGAGCCGGTCGTGTGTGCCAGGAAAACTAGCACGGGGTTTCTTGCCCGGCAAGGTCGCCCGGTCGACGCCCTACACGGTTCCGCAGCACTTCTTGTACTTTTTGCCGCTCCCGCAGGGGCAGGGATCGTTGCGCCCGACCTTCGG
>JAUUZX010000411.1 GCA_030592025.1 bacterium
CGGACCGATCGGGTGCCCATGCGTCCACCGCCCATCGGCGACCTGCGGGGGTTCTTTGCTCGGCACGCGGACGCTGCCGGCGACAGTTCCGACCTCCTGATCCTCGACACCGAGACCACAGGCCTGGCGGGGGGCACGGGTACCGTGCCTTTCCTGGTCGGGCTGGCCTGGTGGGAAGACGCCGAATTCGTCGTCGAGCAGATCTTCCTGCCCGCTCCTGCTTTCGAGGCCGCGCTGCTGGCCGCCGTGGCGGCTGCCGCAGTGGGGAAACGCGCGATTGTGACCTACAACGGCGCGAGTTTCGACCTGCCCCTGTTGCGAACCCGGGCGCTCCTGAACCGCGTCGACGATCCTCTGGCCGGCTTGGGGGTCTGGGACCTGGTGGTGCCGGCCCGGCGCCTGTGGACCCGCCGCCTTGAGGACTGCCGGCAACAGACCGTCGAGACGGAGATCCGTGGACGGAAGCGGGGAGGTGGCGATATCCCCGGCTCCCGCATCCCGCAGGTGTGGTTCGATTTCCTGGCCGAGGGCACCGCCGATCTCCTGCCGGCGGTGCTGCGTCACAACCACCGCGACATGTTGGGCATGGCCGAGATCCTCATGGCGATCAGCGCTGCCGAGGCAGGCCTCGATAAACCCGTGACTGCCGGGTTGGACTGGCGTGACGCCTGGTCCCTGGCCCGTATCTGCGCCGCCCGGGATGACGGGGACGGCGCCGCCCGTTGGCTCGACGGGGCGGTGACGGCCGGTCCGGAGTGGGGGCGCGGAGCCTTCGTGGCGGACGCGGTACGCATCCGCAAGAGGAAGCGTGACTGGTGTGGTGTGGAGCAGGCTCTTGCCGCGGCCTTGGCCGCGGGCCTCGATGAACGATGGCTCCATGTGGAGGCGGCGATCCTCTACGAGCACCGGTTGGGCGAGCTGGAGAAGGCCCTTGCCCATGCCCGGTTGGCCCACGATGATCATCGGGAAGCGCGCCTGCGGCGTCGCCTGTCCCGCACCCCTGCCGCGGAGGAGGATTCATGAGCCACATGAGCCGAAAGGAAGGCCACCTCATCCTCGCGGGAATCCGTGTGCTCGTGCACGGGCTCGAGCGCGCCCCCACCCCGGAAGAGTTGGCCGACCTGCTCGGCATGGCCTCCAGTTCGGTGCGGCTGCAGATCTCGACCTTGGCCAACATGGGGGCCGTCGCCCTGGTGGAGAGCGCCTTCGAGACCCACGTCGAGGTACGGGATCATCTGGTGGTGGACGAGCTCCCCGAGGGGGAGGGGCCGGCGATCAGCGAGGATCTGAAGGCCTTCGACGAGAAGCGGCGCCAGGAGAACGAGCGCATGTCCCATCTCTTCGAGACGGGGGAGCAGGCGGCCGAGCAGAAGGAACGCCACGAGAAGATGGACGAGGAATTGCAGTCGTTCCGGAACCGCAAAACCATCAACCCCTTCGGTGAGGACTGACCGCAAGCCGCCGCGTTCATGAATGCGGTTCCAGCCAAGAAATCGGGCCCGGCGCCGCAGCGCCGGGCCCGATTTCGTTCCTGGTGCTTCGCGGCTAGGCGCCGGAGCCGGCGGCGTAGCGGTGATCGACGATCTCCGCGGTGTCGACCTGATCCTGGAGCCAGTCCTCGAACACCTGGGTCTTGGCGCGCTGCAGCAGGGCGGCGCGGATCCCTTCCTTGCGACTGGCGAAGTCGTCCTCGTCCACGGGCAGGATCCACCGGGGGATGAGGGCGAAGACACCACGGGCGGTTTCAATGTCGGCCACGATGACGCCGGCCTCGCCGGCCAGGGCCTTCTCATTGAACTCGGTGCCGTAGCCCACGTCGGGGATGTTGTCGTTGACGCCGAAGGTGTCGGTGACCGCGTAGGTGAGGCCGTGGGCCGCCGCCGCTTCGGCGATGGCGGTGCCCATCTGGACCTCGCCGACGGCGGGGGCAAGACGTGCGCGCGCGGCGGTCAGGTTGCGGTCCTGGCGCACGGCGAGGGCGACCCTGCCCCGGACCTGCTCCAGGGGCGTGGGGCCTGCGGGCACGGGTTCGAGGGCGAGCATGACGTACAGGAACTGATCGTTCTCCAGCACGCGGCTCACCGCGCCCGCCTCGTTGGCCAGGACCCAGTTGGCGCCGGCCAGGGACTGGCGCAGGCCCGGGATGTCGCGACCGGCGGCGAATGCACCGGGCTCCATGAGGTCGTGGGCTTCGGCCTGGGCGGTCGTGACGAAGCTGCCGGCGTCAACGCGGCTGCGGAAGTCATCGGCCCCGTCGCGGATCAGGTCGAGGGTGTCGGGTCCGGGAGCGACCTTGATCAGGATGTGGCGCGCGTGCACCTGGGCCACCTCGTTGGCGTCCGGGGCCTCGATCTGCTCGAGCACCTCGATGAGGTGGTAGCCGAAGGTTGTGCGGACGGGCTCGCTCAGCTGGCCGACGGGCAGGCTGAAGGCGGCGTCGGCGAAGGGCGCGACCATGCGTGAGCGGTCGAAGGTGCCCAGGTCGCCGCCCTGGGTCGCGGTGCCGTCCTCGCCGAAGTCCCGGGCCGCTTCCTCGAAGGTGCGGCGACCGGAGACGATATCGTCACGGATCTCGGATATGTACTGGCGCACTTCCTCCCAGTCGGCATCGCTGGCTTCCTTGGCGAAGCGCACGACCTTGCACTGGCCCCGCAGGGGATCGGTGTACTCGTCGACGTGGGCGTCGTACCAGGCCTGGATCTCGGCGTCGGTGGGGTCCACGGCGTCGGGCAGATTCGTCAGCTGGGCGCCCATGTATTCGGCCACGGCGCGGCCGGTCTGGCGCAGGTACTCGGTGTGGACCTCATCATCGCCGACCGCGGCGTCGCCGGTGATCTCCTCGATGAGCTTCATCTGGGGGAGGAAGCTCTCGCGGACGTAACGTTCGGCCAGGGTCCAGTCCGCTTCCGGATTCTGGAGGTCGGCGAAGTAGCGCTCAATGTCGATCTGGCCGTCTTCGGTACGGTACATGGAGAGGATCTCGGGCGGCGGGTTGTTCTGGAAGGTGTCGAGCACTTCCTCGTCGGTGA
>JAUUZX010000266.1 GCA_030592025.1 bacterium
ATCTGGGCATCGAGGTGAGGGAGTTTTTGCCAGTAGCTCTGGGAGAAGGTTTGGGTGCTGAAGCTGCGCTTGCAGGTCTTGCAGAGAAACCGCTGGATACGGTGCGGGGCGATGTGTCGCCGGAAGTAGTCGATCTTCTTGTAGGGCCAGGGATCGCCTGAGTTGTTGTGGTGTCTGCAGTTGCGGTTTGGGCAGAAGGGTGGGGACCATGATTTGGTAGGGTATCTTGGGTGACTCATGTCCGGCCCACCGCAAGGGATGGGCCGGACACATTCTCAGAGGCACAACCAAAAGCAACATGGGATCAGAGCGGGTCGGGGGCCGCCTCCTCGTCATCCATGGCCGCCAGTCGGCGTCGGCGCAGGATGAGTTTGCGGGTGGCGCCCAGCACCAGCACCACCGCCAGCAGGACGAACAACGCGGGCCAGCGCGTGATCATCACCAGCCAACCGAAACGCAGGCGCATGCGGGCCGCGAAGGCGGCAGAGAAATCGTCCACCGACTCGCCGGTCGCCGCGTGGAAGCCGTCGTGGAAATCCCCACGCTCAGCAGTCGCCGCCATGATCCGGGGCACGACGTCGGCCCCGTGGCGCGCCTCGAGCCAGCTGACCGCCAACAAGCTCGTGCGGTAGGCCCTGTCGGCCGTCGCCGCGTTGAGGGGGAAGCGGCCCTGGAGACGGGACAGGTCGGGCAGGCGTCCCTCGAGGATCAGGGAGACCGTGTCGGTGAAGCGCCACTCCCCTGCCCTTCCCATGGCGCAGCCCTCGTGGAACCAGGTGGGCAGCCACACACCGGGCGCGGCCTGGAACAGGAGGGCATGGGTCATCTCGTGGAGGAAGACCTCCCGTAGGCCGCGGCCCACCGCCGGCAACCGTTGGTGATCGAGGGCGACAACCCGGCCCCCCGGGGACGCGATGCCCACGCCCCAGTCGGGGATCGCACCGGCCACCCGGGTCGAGAAGTTCGCCGTCGTGAGGACGAGGCACACCACCGTGTCCCCCCGCTGACCCGCCGGCAAGAGCGCTCCGGCCAGGGCCGGCCCTTCGGTCTCCCAGATGGCGGCGCAGCGCTCGGCCGCGGCTGCGCTCGACGGGCCGTCGGTCACGAAACGCACCGGTGGCGGCGAGGCAACGGCCACCGTGGCGAGCAGGATGACGAGGACAATGGTCAGGACGGTGCGGTGCAGGGGAACCCTCCCTGGCTGGTCAGCCGACGTTGCAACGGGTATGCTGGTCATGATGCCTCTTTTTTGCCGTTCCGGCAACGCCCCCGGTTGGATCCCGGAAAGACCCAGGGAGGATCGTCATGGATCTCGTGGAACTGGAATCCCTCATCGCCGGCAACCCCCGGGTCGCCGTGCTCAGCGGTGCCGGCATCTCGGCAGCCAGCGGCATCCCCACCTTCCGGGGCGAGCAGGACAGCCTGTGGAGTCGCTATCGCCCCGAAGATCTCGCCACCCCCCAGGCCTTCGCCGCCGATCCTGAACTCGTCTGGCGCTGGTACGACTGGCGGCGCGGCCTCATCGCCGGCGCCGAACCCAACGCGGCCCACACCGCCCTGGCGCGGCTCGCCGGGCGCACGACGGTCTCGATCGTCACCCAGAACGTGGACGGCTACCACCAGCAGGCCGGCAGCCGGGACGTCCTCGAGTACCACGGTTCGATCTGGCAGGTGCGCTGCATGGATTGCGGCTTCGGCACGGAGGATCGCCGGGTTCCCCTGCCCATCCCGCCCCGGTGCCCCGAGTGCGACGGCCAGCTGCGGCCCGGCGTGGTGTGGTTCGGCGAGGGGATCGACCCCCGGGTGATGGCGGGGTCAGAGGCGGTCGTGGAGGACTGTGATCTCTTCTTCGTGGTCGGCACCGCCGGCGCCGTCTACCCGGCCGCCGGTCTCGTGGCCCTGGCCCGGAACGGGGGCGCCCGGGTCGTCGAGTTCAACCTCGAGCAGAGCGGCGTCAGCCACCTGGCCCACCTGTTCGTCGCCGGTTCGGCCGCCGAGACCCTCGGGAACATCATCCCATAGGGACCCTGCGGGGCGCGGTGTCACGTTGCCGGGAACCGTCGGCAGCATGATGGAGAAGGACGTGCCGTGCTCGGCGTCGCTCCGCACGGTGATGTGCCCGCCGTGCTGCTCCACCACCCCCCGGGCGATGGGCAGGCTCAGCCCCGAGCTGCGCCCGTGGTTCTCGATGGGCCCGATGACCTCGAACCTGCCGAAGAGCGCCGCCATCCGGTCCGCGGGGATGGGCTCGCCGGTGTTGTGGATCTCGATGGTCCGCCAGTGGAGCATGGTGTCGCCCCAGGCGGCGAACGCAGGTTGGGTGGCCAGTTGGCCCGCGTCACCATGGCGGTCGGGGTTGTTGGGGACCTCGCGCACCCGCACGCTGCCACCGTCGCGATTGTGGGAGACGGCGTTGTCCAGGAGCTTGGAGAAGGTGACCTGCAACGAGCCCATGTCGCCCAGGACCCGCCAGGAAGCCGTGCCCGAGAGTTCGTCGGTGATGACGACATGGCGCACGGCGGCCGCGAGCCCGGCCCGCTCCAGGCCCGGGGCCAGCAGTTCGGCCACGGGGAGCGCCCTGAGATCGAGGCGCTGGTGGCCCGCCTGGATGGACGTCATGCGCAGGGCGTCGTCGAGGAAGCCGCTCAACCGTTCGCTGCTGCCGGCGATGACCTCGACGATCTCGTCCAGGTCCATCTCCCGCACCGCGGCGCGCTGGGCCGGCGACGCCTCGACCAAAACCGTTTTCAGATAGTCCGTGCCCCCCATGATGCAGGTCAGCGGCGTTCGAACCTCGTGGGAAACCAACACCAGGAAATCGTCCTTGGCCTTTTCGAGGCGGTGCATGTCCGCCTGGGAGGACTGGAGCCGCTCCGACTGGTCCGCCACCTTGCCCTGGGCACGGGCCAGGGCGATGGCGAGATCGTCGAACGCGCTCTCGAGTCGGCCGACCTCGTCCTCCCGCTCCCTGTCCATCCGCAGGGTCGTGTCCCCGGCGGCGAGGGCCAGCATGTGCTCGCGCAGGGCGGCAAGGCGACGGGTCAGGCCATGGACGACGCGGGAGATCCCCGCGATCCCCGCCAGCAGGGCGGCCAGCGCCAGCATGGAGCCGGCCAGGGCGGCCAGGGTACCGATCTGCCCGGACTGCGCCGTCGCGTGGGACCAGTGGTGGTAACCCAGCCAGATGATCAGCCCGAAGAACACGATGCCACCGGCAACGATGGACAGCATATGCGCGATGATCTGCCGCGATGTGGCACCGCGGAGCCTGGTCGTGATTCGTTTCATGGGTCCTGTCACGTGCGTGTAGCGCTCCCGGTCTGCAAGCGCCGGGGGCGGGGACAGGGGTGCCCCCGGACCGCCCAGGCGCATCGAGCCTCCGTGTGGGTTATCGGTCGTTGGCACGAGAGGTTGACCGAAGGTTCGGTTCCGCGTTATTCATGGCAATATCCGAGATGGCCACCCCGAAACGAGGCACCGGTGAAACGTCCCCGCCTGCTGCTGATCAACAAGTTCTACCACGACGTGGGCCCCGCCGGCGGCGTGGGGCGCTACCTCGTCCAGGAAGAGGAGGATCTCGCCGAGGCCGGCTGGGAGGTCATCCCTTTCGCCATGGCCGACGAGCACGCCCGCCCGTCACCCTGGGAACGGTTCTTCGTGAAGGCCCGGGACTACAGCCGCCCCCGCTTCTCCGGTGGCGCCCTCGGTGACGCCCTGTCCCTCGTCTGGAACCGCGAGGCCGCGGCCCGTCTCGATCAGCTCATCACCGAGACCAGGCCCGACGTCGCCCACATCCACAACATCTACCACCACCTGAGCCCGTCGATCCTGCCGGTGCTGCGCCGGCACGGCATCCCGGTCGTCATGACCCTCCACGACCTGCGCCTGCTCTGCCCCGCCATCCACATGCTGCGGGACGGCCAGGCCTGCGAGCGGTGCCGCGGCGGACGCTACCACGAGGCCGTGCGCGGTCGGTGCGTCAAGGACTCCCACGCCGCCTCCCTGCTGGCCGCCGTCGAGACCGCCCACCAGAACTGGCGCCACCTGTACACGGACACCGTCGGCACCTTCCTCTGCCCGAGCCGCTTCTATCGGGACAAGTACGCGGCGTGGGGATTCCCCCGGGGGAAGCTGGTCCACCTACCCAACTTCGTGGACCTCGAGTTCTGGCGACCGG
>JAUUZX010000490.1 GCA_030592025.1 bacterium
GCTTTTTCCGGTGGATGGACTCCAACACGACGATGGAGTTGTCCACGAGCATGCCGATGCCCAGGGTGAGCCCGCCCAGGGACATGATGTTCAGAGAAATATCCATGCGGTACATGGCGATGAACGTGGCCACGATGGAGATGGGGATGCTGGTGGCGATGATCAGGGTGCTGCGCAGGTCGCGCAGGAAGAGCAGCAGCACGATGATCGCCAGCACGCCGCCGATGAGGGCGGCGTTGCGCACTTCGTTCACGGCCTGCCCGATAAAGTGGGACTGATCGAAGAGCACGGTCAGGGTTGCGCCCGCCGGCAGTTTGCCTTCCTCCTGCCAGACGGTGATGCGTTCGGCCAGCCGCCTGGCGACGGCGACCGTGTTGGCGTCGCCCTCCTTGTAGACGGAAATCTCCACCGACTCGTGCCCGCCCACGCGGGTGATCTCCTCGCGCTCCTTGGCGCCCCAGACGACCGTGGCCACATCCCGCACGCGGACCGTGGCCGATCCGCTGCGGCGGATGATGAGGTCGCCGATCTCCTCCGTGTCCCGGAACTCGTTGATGGTGCGGATGAGGTACTGGCTGTCCCGTCCGCGCAGGGCCCCGCCCGGGAGGTTGACGTTACCCACGCCCACCACGTTGCGCACCTCTTCGAGGGTGATGCCCAGGGCGGCCAGGCGGTTCTGGTCCAGATCGATCTGGATCTCCTCCTCGAAGCCGCCCTTGATGCCGGCCGCGGCCACGCCCTTGATGGTCTCGAAGTCCTGCTTGATCTGCTTGTCGGCCAGGCGGCGCAGGGCCATGAGGTCGCCCTCGCCGGCCAGGGCCAGCCGCACGATGGGGTCGAGGCTCGGGTCGAAGCGCAGCACGATGGGGTCGGTGGCCTCGTCGGGCAGGATCAAGCGGTCGATCTTCTCGCGGACCTCCATGGACAGCAGGTCCATGTCCGAACCCCAGGCGAATTCCAGGGTGACTTCCGAGACGCCGGCCCGGGAAACCGAGTGCACCGATTGCAGCCCGCGGAGCACGCCCACGGCTTCTTCCACGGGCCGCGTGACGAGGTTCTCGACCTCCTGGGGCGCCGTGTCGGGGAAGTCGGTCTGCACCGTGATGGACGGGTAGGTGATGTCCGGGAAGAGCTCCAGGGCGAGGCGCTGGTAGCCCACGACGCCGAAGGCGATCACGGCCATGGCCGTCATCACGACGCTCACGCGGCGGCGCACCGCGAGTTCAACGAAGGATCTCATCAGCGGCCCGGCCCCTCGAGAACCTTCACCGGCACACCGTGCTTCAGGGACCGCTGGCCCTTGACGACGACGCGCTCGCCGGCGTCCAGCCCGCTCATGATCTGGGCGCGGTTGTCGTCGGTGAAGCCCACCTCGACGATGCGCCGCTCGGCGGTGGGTCCGTCCTCGCCCCTGGTGAGGGTGTAGACGACGGTCTCGCCCTTGTCGGTCAGGACGGCGCCGCGGGGCACGAGCACCGCGTTCTCCCGCTGCTCCGTGACGATCTGCACCTGGGCGAAATCACCGGGCCGCGTGCCGGCGGGGTAACCGTCCACCTCGACGGTGAGCTTGATGGTGCCGCTGGTGGGGTCGATGACCGGGCTGATGAGTTTGATGCGGCCGGACAGGCGGGTGTCGTCGCTGTCCAGGACGAGCTCGACGGTCTGTTCCTGCTGCAGCCGGTGGAACTCGCGGCTGGGCACGTGGACCCGGGCCAGCAGGGGGTGGAAGTCGGCCATGGCGAAGAGCGGGTCACCGCTGGTGACGTTCTGGCCCACGTCCACCAGACGTTCCGTGACGGCCCCGGCGAAGGGTGCCCGCACCGTGGTGTAGGAGAGGTTCAAGCGGGCCAGGCCCTCGTTGGCTTCGGCGCCGGCCAGTTCGCTCCGGGCCGCCTGGAACTCCTCCTGGGTGCCGAGTTCCTCGGCAACCATCTGCTCGAGGCGCTCGTAGCGCGACCGCAGGTTGGCCGTGGTGGCCGCGGCCTGGTCGAGGCGGTAACGGTACTCGTCGTTGTCGATGGTCAGGAGGGGGACGCCGGCGGCGATCTCGTCGCCCTCTTCGGCGTGCAGGGCCTTGACGACCCCCGTGGCCCGGGCCAGCACCTGGGCGGTCTTCTCGGCCTCGAGGGTGGCGGTCGCCTGGTAGTAGGAGGCGATGGGGCCGGTCACGGCCACGTCGACGGCCACGGGGATGGCGGTCTGGTCGCCGCGCTTGCCCCCAGGGCGCTGGCCGGGGTGGCCGCCGGGATGTTGGGCCTGCTGCCCCGCGGCCGGCTTCTGGGCGGCGTGCTGCTGGTCCTGTTTCTGCCCTTGTTGCGTCGTGGCTGCCGGTTCCTGTTCGTCCCCGCCGCAACCGGCGATGGTCAGGAGGCCGAGGCAAACGATGAGGATCAGCGGTCGGAGACCGACGCGGGTCCGTGGCATGATGGTGCGTTCCCTTCGCATGGAGGCGGTGCCGTTTCGGCGGCCGGATAGCGGCCGCGAATCCACCGTGGACGTTGTTTCATCTCCCAAGATTCACGAAAACCGGGTTTCGGGCAAGTCCGAGTCGATCAGGACCCGGTTCGACGACCCGCCGGAGGGAAAGGCC
>JAUUZX010000417.1 GCA_030592025.1 bacterium
CCGGCCCCGAACAGCACCGTGACCTCGGGGGCCGTCTCGTCCAGGAGCAGGAGGTCCCCATGGCCGTCCCCGTCCACATCCAGGGCCTCCATCTGCCGGGCCGTCTCGTCGATGGGGGTCGTCGCGAGGGTAACGAAGCTACCATCCGCGTCCCGGTCCAGCACCCGGACGGCCCGTTCGCTGGCGCTGACCACGGCCAGTTCCAGGGCGGGATCCCCGTCCACCTGCAGGGGAGCCAGGGCGGCCGGCACGAAGGGCAAAGTCCAGCTCTCCGGCACCTTGGCCAATCCCGCCCCCGTCCCACGGTAGATGCTGAGGTCAAAGGAGAAGCGGGAGGTCACGGCCACGTCCAGGAAACCGTCGCCGTCGAAATCCCCGTGGGCGACACCCTCCGGGGTGCCGGGCAGGGGCAGCACGGGGTAGCCCCAGAAACCGCCGTCGTCGTTGCCGAGCATCACCGTCGCCCGGTCCGTCGTCGTGGCCAGGCTCACGAGATCGACGCGGCCGTCGCGATTGAAATCGCCCGCTGCCAGGGCCCCGGGCAGGCATGCCGGGTAGTAGGTATCCTCCCGCAGCCACCCGCCGCCGGAGGTGATGTGGGCCTCGATCAGGCCACGCTGACGGTTGGCCAAGTACAGCCCCGAGCGGCCGTCGCCCAGAGGTGCCGCCGTGACGGCATCCGCGGGCAACGTCAAGATGATGTCACGGGCGACCTCCAGTTCCGTCCCGGTCCACCGCAGTTCATGGGCCAGGGCCGTGCCCGCGGTGGCCGTCACCAGTTCGCTGCGACCGTCACCGTCGCGATCGATGACCGCCAGCCCCCGGGGAGCCGCGACCAGGCGCAGATTCGATCGCAGGTCGATCCCCTCGTCGCTGCGGGCGAAGACCGTCACCGACTCGGAAAGGGCCCCGTCGTGGGCCACGACCAGCTCGTCCCGTCCGTCCCCGTCGAGGTCGACCGCCTGCAGATGGCGAGGACCGTCACCGGCATCGATGGTGACGTCCTGCCGCCAGGTGCCACCGTCCCGAACGGCCAGCACGATCACGTCGATGCCGCCCAGAGCCACGGCCACCGTATCGGTGCCAACGCCGACGGTGGCCAGTCCCGCCACGGCGGAGGGGTCCTCCTGGAGATCCAAGGACGATTTCACCGTCACGAGGGTGCCGGTGCGGGCGAGGTCACAGAAAATGAGACGGTCCGGATCCACCGTCACCACGGCGATCTCATCGATGGCGCCGTCCGCCCCGGGCAGCGCGGCCACGCCCGCCACCACGCCACCTAGCCAGGTGCGGGAAACCGGCAGGAACGTGTCGCTGAACTCTTCGTAGCGGATGATGGTCAGGAAGCCGTCGGCCGTTCCGACGAGGGCTCGCCGCGGTTCGGCCTCGGTCCAGGGCACCGTGAGAACAGACACCCCGCCCCCCACGACATCGACGGTCAGGGGGCCCGGAAACTCCAGGGCTACGGCCGCCGCAGCGGCGCGCACACCCGGAGAGACGCCACCAAGGGCGGTGAACAGGGCCAGGGCGACCCACCGGCGGCAGGCGCGTCGAGCCCAAGGGGAGATCATGGTTCCTGGGGTGTGAGGCAAGGTTCCTCGCAATCCTCATTCAGCGGGGGCAACCGTCAGTATAGGGATATCACGTTGTTGTGACAAAAGGGTTGCAGCGAATCGGCAGCACCAACTAGTTGGCCATTATAGGTTGACACTGCCCCCACCGCGCCTGACATTTATCCCACGAGATTCTGGTCCAGCATCCCCGCGAGAACCGGGCCACGCCCCGGACAGGAGCCGATTCATGTCCCTCAAATCCGTGCCGGCATTGACCATCGTGGCCGTTCTGCTCCTTTGCACCGCGGTCTTTGCGCAGGATGACAGCACCGAGAAAAGCTTCCCGCTCCAGCGTGAGAGCAGTTCGGCGGAGCAGGAACTGGAACTGACCGACGAGGCCTCGTTTCAGCGCTGGGAACCTGCGGTCAAGCAGGGCACCATCGAGTTCAGTTTCGGTATCGGCTTCCTCGGCCTCAACACCACGCTGCTGCAGCACGACCAGATGATCTACAAGTACACGACGGAGAATTCATACTTCGGCGACGTGGAGATCAAGGGTCAGGGCGCCTTCCACCCCACGGCGCGCCTAGGCGTGAACATCAGCCGCTGGTTCGCCCTCGAGGCCGTCGGCGGCGTATCGTTCTCGGACTACACGGCGACGGTGGAGAACCGCAAGTCCCAGAAGAACGAGCCGGGCGCCGCCGTGATCTTCGACCCGCCCCTGGGTGAGTTCGATGCGGAGAAGCGCTCCCTCATCACGGGCAACATCGGCATCAACGCCGTGGTCTACCCCCTGAACCTCCACGGGGAGCGGGTGCACCTCGTCCAGCCCTACGTGACCTTCGGCGTGGCCCAGATGTGGTACAATATGAACTCGAATTTCATCGATGACCTGAGTTCCATGGTCGACGTGAACGGCGGCCTCGGCATCCGCCTCCTGGCCGACCGGGCCATCAGCGTGCGTTTCGAGGTGCTCATGCGGCACCACACCCTCCAGTGGGAGCCGGCCGAGGCCTACACGACCCAGGAAGCGGGAACGGTGGAGGTGCCCCTCGAGGAGTGGCCCATCGACGGCAGCCGCCAGTCCATCACGGCGTTCGAGTCCAACACCATCACGGCTCTGGACTGGACCATCGGCGTGCAGGGTTCCTTCTGACCGTACCTGGTTCCTTCTGACCATACCTGATTCTTCTTGAAGAGCCGGCCCCAGGGCCGGCTCTTTTCTGTCCCGAGACTCCTTCACCCCTCCCCTGCAGCATCCCAATGGGGAAGCGCCAGTTCGCACCGGAACTCGAGGGCCTCCCTCACATGGCGCGCCGCCACGCACCGATCACCGTCCAGGGCCGCGATGGTCCGCGCCACCCGCAGGCAACGCTCCACCCCCCGCAGCGACAGGCCCAAATGAACGCGGGCGGACTCGATCTGCCGACCCGCTTCCGGATCCGGTGGGACC
>JAUUZX010000404.1 GCA_030592025.1 bacterium
AGGGTCATTTTCCCGGGCACCCGATCATGCCGGCGGTGTTGATCGTGGAGGCCATGGCCCAGACCGGGGGCGTCCTCCTGCTCAGCAACGTTGACGACGTGCGGGGCCGGTTGGTGTACTTCAGTGGTATCGACGAGGCGCGATTCCGTCAGCCGGTCATCCCGGGGGACCAGCTGCGCTTCGAACTCGAAATGCTCAAGATGAGGGGACCGCTTTGCAAGATGCGCGGCACTGCGTACGTCGGCGACAAGAAGGTTGCCGAGGCGGTTCTCATGTCCACGGTGGTGGATAGCTAATATGGGTAGGGCCTGAGGAGGCATGTCTTGGAACGCATTAATGTGAAGAAAGTGGCGGGGCCCCATCCGGTTCGGCCCGCGGATATTCACCCCACGGCGGTGGTTCACCCGCTCGCCCGGATCGGGCACAACGTGGTCATCGGGCCCCACGCCGTCGTGGGACCCGACGTCGTCCTGGGACCGGACTGCGTGGTGGCCTCGTCGGTCCTCATCGAGGGCCGGACGACCATCGGGCGCAACAACCGCTTCTTCCACGGCGCGGCCATCGGGTGCGAGCCCCAGGACAAGAAGTTCGAGGGCGAGACGAGCTACGTGGAGATCGGGGACAACAACGATTTCCGGGAGTACTGCACCGTCCACACGGCCACGGGCGAGGGCGAGAAGACGCGGATCGGGGACAACAACCTGCTCATGGCCTATGTGCACATCGCCCACAATTGCCATGTCCACAGCCACACGGTGGCGGCGAATGCGGTGAATCTCGCGGGGCACGTCGTCGTCGAGGACCACGCGATCATCGGCGGGCTGACCCCGGTGCACCAGTTCGTGCGCATCGGCACCTTCGCCTTCGTCGGCGGCGCGAGCCGCCTGCCCCAGGATGTGCCGCCCTACGTCAAGGTGGCGGGCAACCCGGTCGAGGTGGCGGGCATCAACAGCATCGGCCTCAAGAGGAACGGCTTCGACGACGCTGACGTGCACAACCTCAAGCAGGCCTACCGCCTGCTGTACAGGTCGGGCCTGAACGTCACCCAGGCCCTGGAGCGGATCGCGACCGACTGCGAGCTTTCGCCGAGCCTCGAGGAACTCATGGCCTTCATCCGGCGCTCGGACCGGGGCATCGTGAGATGAGCGCGTCCCGACCGGCGACGCCCTCCTGAACCCCGTGGCCGTGGCAGGCCCCGGGCACGTCTTCCTGGCTTGCGGTGAAGCGAGCGGCGACCGCTACGGCGCCGCCCTGGCCCGCGCGCTCCTGGCCCGGGACCCGTCATTGCGCATCACGGCCCTCGGCGGTCCCCTGCTCGAAGAGGCGGGCGTGGAGATCGTGCGGGGCACCGAGGACCTGGCGGTCATGGGCTTCGCCGAGGTGATCCAGCGCCTGCCCGTCCTCTGGGAAGCCCGACGTTCCCTGGGGCGCCACCTCGAGTCGGCCGGCGTCGACCTCTTCATACCCATCGATTTCCCGGGTTTCAACGGCCGTTTGGCCGACGACGCGCAGCGCGCCGGGGTGCCGGTATTCTGGCTCATCGCGCCCCAACTCTGGGCCTGGGGGGGGTGGCGCGTGGGTGGTTTCCGCCGGCGCATCGATTGCCTCGGTACGGCGTTGCCGTTCGAGGAGGAGTTTTTCAGCGCGCGCGGCTTCGATGTCTTTCCCCTGGGCCACCCCCTCATGGAGGACTATGGGGACGGGGCGCTTTTCGAGGCGCAGGTGGCCGCCCGCGAGGGGCGCTTGAGGGACTCGCGGCAGCCGATCACCGTCGGGATCCTGCCCGGCAGCCGGCGCCAGGAGTTGGACCATTTGCTGCCGGTGCTGAACGTGGCCACGCAGGTCCTGCGGTCCCTAGGCCCGGGACGGGAGTTCCGTGTGGTGGCCAGCGCGGCGCCGGGGGTGGATCCCGCTGAACTCACCCGGGCGCTGGGCGCCGATACGACCGTGAGCCAGGAACCCCTGCCGGATCTCCTGCCCCAGTTGGACCTGGCCGTGGTCTGCAGCGGCACCGCCAGCCTGGAGGTGGCCCTGGCCGGGGTGCCCCACGAGATCATCTACCGCACGGGGGCCTTCAACTACTGGGTGGCGCGACGTCTCGTGCGCACGGCGTACATCGGCCTGGCTAACCTGATTCTCGAACGACGATGGGTGACGGAGCGCGTGCAGGATGAGGTGGCTCCGGTGCCCGTGGCCCAGGGGCTGCTGCGCTGGTTGAACCGCGCCGGCGTGCGGAATTCCTTCTACGGTGAGGCGCGGCAGTTGCGGGCGCGCTGCGGAAAAGCGGGGGTGTGGGAGCGGGCGGCGTCCCACGCTCTTTCCCTGCTGAAGCGCGGCGACTCGTGAGCGGCCGCTACGGCTTGAAACGGGCGCTGGCGCCTTTCGGGTGGCGTGTCCTGACCGGAGCCTGGCGCATCAGCCCCGCCGAGCCGTCCTTGCCACCCGGGGGGCCCTGCATCTTCGCCTGCCTCCACCGGGACATCCTGCCGGCCATTATCCACGTCAAGTCGGCGGCGCCGGTCCTCCTCGTGAGCAACAGCCCCGACGGCGATCTCCTCGTGCGCACCCTGGGGGAGCGGCATTACGGTTTCGTGCGGGGGGCCTCGGGGGACGACGGGGGGCGTGCGTTCGTGCTGCTGAAACGGGCCCTCGAGTCGGGGCGTCACCTGGGGGTCGCGGTGGACGGACCGGAAGGGCCGTTCGGCGTTGTACAGCCGGGGGTGTTGCGGCTGGCCCGGGCGACGGGAGCGACGATCCTGCCCATGGTGGCCGAGGCCCGGCGCGCGACCATCCTAGCCACCTGGGACCGCACGGTCCTGCCTTGGCCGGCCAGCAGCATCACCATGCACTACGGACCGGCGCTCACTCTGGCGTCCGGGGCTTCGGCAGACGACGAGGCCGATGCCAGGCGGCATCTTGCCGCCTTCTTTGAGTCCGGGGAGGTCGTGACGTGAAGATCCTCGATCTGCGCCCCGGCGTGGTGCGTGCGTGGCAACGCCGGGTGAGGGGAGGTGGGGCCGTCGAGCCCTCCCGCGGTTTGGCGCGGGCCTGGTCCGGCGTCGTGGACCGGGTGCTGGCGCGGCGGGCACGGCACCGCC
>JAUUZX010000283.1 GCA_030592025.1 bacterium
CACAGCGAGGAGGAGTAGCGATGAATTTGATCGACACGCATATCGAAGATCTCGAACTGGCCCAAGCCGCCGCAGCAGGTGACGCCGGTGCATGGCGCCGCATCTACGACGGGACATGCCAACCCCTGTTCAATTTCCTGTGCTACCAGACCGGTGACCGGGAAGCGGCCAAGGATCTCCTGCAGGACACCTACGCCGCCGCCTGTCTCCACCTGGGGGAGTACCGGGGTGATGGTTCGCTCCTGGGTTGGCTGCGGGCCGTGGCCCTGCGCAAATGCCTGGATTGGCGACGACGGGTCGCCCAACGCCTGCGCAAACTCTCGGCCTACGCCCGTGAGGCGGCGACCGGCGCCCGCGAGCACCAGTTCTCCGGTCTGGGTGACGGCATCCAGACTGCCCTGGGCCGCCTGTCACCCCGACAACGGGCGGCCCTCCTCCTTCGCGAACTCGAGGACCAATCCTTCGCCCAGATTGCCGAGGCCCTCGGCTGCAGCGAGGCCACGGCCCGGGTGCACCATCACCGGGCCTGCCGCGCGCTGCGGCCCCAACTGGCCGGCGAGGTCGAATTCGCATTCAGCGACAACGCGGGAGGAACGCCATGAAGCGCCACCTTAAGAAGAACCAATACCAACTGGACGACTACGAGCGGGAAGCGATCTGGCGGGTCATCAACGGCCCCGGCGCGGATCCGCGCACCAGGCGCCACTCGTTCCTTTTTCCGGCGACCGGCGTGGCGCTGGCGACCGCCGTGCTGGCCTTCGCCATGGTCTGGTGGACGGGCACCCGTGTCGACGTGGCGCCGTGGGTCCCTCCCCTGGAGGAGATGACCGTCGCTCGGGTCGCGACCAAGGGCACGACCCCACGGGCCGACACGACGCCGGATGAGCAGTTCGAGTCCGCTGCGCCCGCCGAGATCGCGGCCGCAGCCGCCCGACCCGTGGAAGCCCCACCCCCTCCGGTGCAGGCCGCGGTGACCGGCCGCATCATCGACGCCATCACGGGGCAGCCCCTGGCCAACGCCAACGTCCTGGTCCAGGGCACGACCCGGGGCGTGGCCACCGACGACGACGGTCGGTTCGCCTTCCGCGGTCTCGATCCCGCGGATTCCCTGAAGCTGGATATCCGCTACCTGGGCTACGACCCCACCGAGGTGGCCGTCTCCTTCGCCGACGCGTCGGACGTGGCCCTGGCCATCGCGCTGGAGCCCGTCGTCGTGGCCACCTTGCAGCCCTTTGATGTGACGGGCGCCGAGTACATGGTCGGGGTGAAGAGCTCGGTTACCGAAAAAAACGCCGACAACTGGAAGGTTGAGAGGTACGCCATCGACTCGGTCGAGGATGCCCTCTCGCAACAGGGCGGCATCGTGTCCCGCGCGGGCGAACTCTACGTGCGTGGCGGCCGTTCGGGAGAGGTCAGATTCGAAGACCTACCCGCGGAAGCCAGGCGCGACCGCACGTGGGACAAAACCAAGAGCATCCAGCCCGTGCCTGCCACGCCCCAGGGCTCGGTCACCGGCGGCACCACCGCACCCAACGGCGAATCGGCGGAGCTCATGTACTTCCAGCACACGGGCGTGAACCCCTTCGTCACCACCGAGGAGGACGCCCTCTCCACCTTCGCGGTGGACGTGGACAACGCCTCCTGGTCCCTGACCCGCAGCTACCTCGAACGGGGCGCCCTGCCGCCGCCGGATGCCGTGCGGGTCGAGGAATTCGTCAACGCCTTCGAGCCCGGTTGGGAGGGCCAGACCGACGCCGACCTGGCCATCCACGTCGACGCCGCCCCGTCGCGCTTCGGCGCCGGCTACCATCTGCTGCGCATCGGCCTCACCGGCCGCGATTTGGCCCCCGGAGGCCGTCGCGCCGCCAACCTGGTCTTCGTGGTGGACGTCTCGGGTTCCATGGACATGGAGAATCGTCTCGGCGCCGTCCGCCACTCCCTGACCATGTTGCTGGACGAGTTGGGCGAGGGCGACCGGGTGGGCCTGGTGGTCTACGGCTCCCGCGGCGAGGTGCGCCTCGCGCCCACGGACGTCAGCCGACGCGCCGTGATCCAGGCGGCCATCGACGGCCTGCGTCCGGCCGGCAGCACCAACGCGTTCGAAGGTCTGAAACTGGCCTACGCCATGGCCCGCGGGCACTACGAAGCCGACAAGATCAACCGTATCATCCTCTGCTCCGACGGCGTGGCCAACCAGGGCCGCAGCACCGTCGCCGAAGAGATGCTCGCCCTGGTGCGGCAGTCCACCGACGAGGGCATCTCCCTCTCGACCGTCGGCTTCGGCATGGGCAACTACAACGACGTGCTCATGGAGAAGCTCGCCAACCAGGGTGACGGCAACTACGCCTACGTGAACGGTCGCGAGGAGGCCGAACGGGTGTTTCGCGAGAACCTGACCGGCATGCTCGAGACGGTCGCCCGCGAGGCCAAGGTGCAGGTGGCCATCGACCCTGAGCGGGTGGCGCGTTGGCGTCTCCTCGGCTACGAGAACCGCAACGTGGCCGACCGGGACTTCCGCAACGACGCGGTCGACGCAGGCGAGATCGGTGCCGGCCACCGGGTCACGGCCCTGTACGAGGTGAAGCTCAAGGGCGACGCGCAAGGCCCCCTGGGCGAGGTCTGCCTGCGCTGGCAGGCCCCCAGCCACGACACCGAGCGGGCCGGCGAGGTCACCGAGATCTCGGCGCCCCTGGCGGCGGATCTGATCACCGGGAGCTTTGGCGAAGCCGACCGCCATCTGCGACGTCAGGCCCTCGTGGCCGAGTTCGCCGAGATCCTGCGCGGCAGCTACTGGGCGAAGGAAAGCGCCCTGTCCGACCTGGTCCCCGTGGCCGACGGTCTGGCCGCCGTCTGGAACGACGAGGCCACCGCCGAGCTGGCCCGGCTCATCCGCATCGCCGCTCGCCTCGAGCAGGAGAAGGCGGCACGGGCCGGGGACGACGGCCGCTGACCTTTCCGGACATTGCGGGGCGGGGCCGACCGTGCCATCCTCGGACGGTCGGCCCACCACGCAACCCGGGAGTCCCCTTGCCCACGACAATCTTCACGAGCCCCCTCGAGTATGTGCTCACCTGCGCCGTCCTCATCGTCGCCCAACTGGTCTACGTCCTGTTCGGGTTCGGTTCCGGGCTCATCGCCGTGGGGACCCTGGCGCTCATCTTCCCCGACATCAAGGACGTCGTCGTCGTGCTCCTGCTGGTGAACCTGCCGGCCGAGGTACTCGTGGTCTCGCGCTCCCGGGACGTCATCCGCTGGCGGCCCATCGCTGTGCTGGGGATCGGCGTGATCGTGGGCATCCCCTTGGGCGCGTGGGTCCTGGGAGCCTTCGACGCCACCCTCGTGCTCACGGTCCTGGGCTGGTTCCTCGTGGCGACCGGGCTCCTCTTCCTGCGCCTGCCCGCCGCGCGGGAACATCAACCCGCCGGTTGGCTCGCCGTCCCCACGGGCCTGGTGTCCGGGGTGCTCACCGGCCTCTTCGGCACGGGCGGTCCGCCCCTCATCGTGTGGTACCACCTGAGCGCGACGAACAAGGCCGCCTTCCGGGGCAACCTCATGACGATCTTCCTGCTCATGGGATTCGTGCGCGTGCCCAGCTATCTGGTAGCGGGGCTGGTGACGGCGCCCCGCCTGTGGTCGACCCTGGCGGTGATGCCCGCGGTGCTGCTGGGCGCCTGGTGGGGCCACCGTCTCCACCTGGCGGTGAGCGAGCAGGTGTTCCGGCGGCTGGTCAGCGGCCTGTTGGCCATCCTGGGATTGGTGCTGCTGCTGCGCGGCTGATCAGAAACTCACCCCCGCGGCGATCTGCCAGGACGAGATCGTGTCCCCGCCCTCGGGTGTCGCCACCCCGGCGAGGGGGTCGTCAGCCTTGTCCCAGGAGCCGGCGTTGTCGGCGTCCCGGTCCACCAGTTGCGCGAGCAGCCCCCGGTAGACCCGCAGGTCCAGGATCACCCGTTCCACCGCC
>JAUUZX010000337.1 GCA_030592025.1 bacterium
GGCTCCCGACGTCTTCACCGTCGGCCGGGCCGAGATCAACCTGCGCACCTTCCAGGCCACCACGCCCGACGGCACGACGAGCCTCAAGGAAAAGGAAGCCATGATCCTCCGCCTGCTGCGGGAGCACGCCGGCGAGCCCGTCGACCGGGAAACGATCCTCGACCGGGTGTGGGGCTTCGGCGCCTACCCCACCACCCGCACGGTGGACAACTTCATCCTGGCCCTCCGGAAGATCGTCGAGAAGGACCCGCGGCGACCACGCCACATCATCACCGTCCACGGCGTCGGCTACCGGTTGGTCATGGAACCCACCCCCGAGCGGGGTGGTGCGGCGTGACCGACGGCGACCTGGCCACCCTGCTCGATGCATGGCAACGGGGCAGCCTGTCGGCAGGCGACCTCCTCGCCGCGGCCACGAACCTGCCCGTGGAATCCGTCCCGGACGAGACATGGCGGGATTTCCTGGATTCGACGCGCCATCCCGACTTCCTGACCGACCTGCCTGATGACGCGACCCGCCGGCGTTGGGCCGACCTGACCTTCCGGGTGATCGAGGCCATTGATTTCCAGCTCGGCGACCTGTTCGCCCAGAGGTGCGCCGCCATCCCCGACCGCCCCCTGTTCCAGGAACTCTCCGAGTCCGGCACCCTCCAGGAGGGTGAGTCCTGGACCTACACCAGGATCGAGCAGCGACTGCGCGAGACGGCGGCCGTGTTCCTGCGCGAGGGCGGCGATCCCGAGGGACGGCCCCGCGTGGCCATCCTCAGCGCCAACGGTCTCGAGAGCGCGTGCGCCGACTTGGCCTGCCTCACCCACGGCATCTTCGTCAGCCCCCTGGACATCCACGCGAGCCCCGACAACCTGACCTGGATCTTCGACCGCATCGGCTTCACGGCTGCGGTGTGCGACGACCCGGACCGTCTCGACACGCTGCTGGCCCTGCGCCAACGGGTCGCCCGGCCCTTCCGCATCTTCGTCCTGGCACCCGAACTGACCCACCGCGACGACGACGTCCTGACCCTGCCCATCTGCCGCGCCGCCCTCTCGGCGGAGGAGATCGAGACCACCCTCAACGCCCGCCACCGGCCCACGTTGCGCGACCCGGCGACGGCCATGTTCACCTCCGGCAGCACAGGCAGGCCCAAGGGTGTCGTCTTCACCCAGTTGAACCTCGTGAGCAAGCGCTTCGCCCGCGCCGCCGCCCTGCCCGAGGTGGGTCGCGACGAGGTCATGCTGTGCTACTTGCCCCTGTACCACACCTTCGGGCGCTACCTGGAGATGCTCGGGACCGTGTTCTGGGGCGGCACCTACGTCTTCGCCGGCAACCCGTCGGCGGACACGCTCCTCTCCCAGCTCGCCGAGGTCCGGCCCACGGGCCTGATCAGCGTGCCCGTGCGCTGGGTCCAGATCCGCGACCGGGTCGTGGTCCGCACCGGAGCCGGCGAGACCGGCGAGGTGTTCCGCGAGACGGTGGGCGACCGGCTGTCCTGGGGCCTCTCCGCCGCCGGCTGGCTCGACCCCCGGGTGTTCCGTTTCTTCCACCGCAACGGCGTCAAGCTGTGCAGCGGTTTCGGCATGACCGAAGGCACCGGCGGGCTGACCATGACCCCGCCGGACGACTACGTGGAGGAGTCCGTGGGCCTGCCCCGGCCCGGGGTGGAGGTGCGCTTCGGCGAGCAGGACGAACTGGAGATCGCCGGGATCTACATCGCGCGCTACCTGCCCGAGGACGGACCCGCGGGCGACCTCACGGTGGACAATCCCGACAGTGACCGCCAGTGGCTCGCCACCGGCGACCTGTTCCGGCGCACGGCCAACAACCACCTGGAGATCGTCGACCGGGTCAAGGACATCTACAAGAACAACCGGGGGCAGACCATCGCCCCGCGCAGGGTCGAGTCGCTCTTCACCGGAGTGCCCGGCGTGCAGCGCACCTTCCTGGTCGGTGACCGCCGCAGCTACAACACGCTGCTCATCGTGCCCGACCCGGACGATGAGGTCCTCTCCTCCCTGCCCGACGACGAGGCCCGCCACAAGTACTTCGAGCGCATCGTGACCTCCGCCAACCCCGGCCTCGCGGCCTTCGAACGGGTCGTCGACTTCACCGTGCTGGATCGGGACTTCACCGTGGAGCGGGGCGAACTGACGCCCAAGGGCTCACTGCGGCGCCGGGTCATCGAGAAGAACTTCACCGAGGCCATCGCCGGCCTCTACCAGACCAACGTCCGCGAACTCCAGGTGGGCCCCTGGAAGGTGCGCATCCCGCGCTGGTTCAGCCGCGACCTGGGTGTGCTGGACGACGCCATCGCCGCCACGGACACAGGCCTGGTGAACCGCGAGACCGGGGCGGAGCTGACCATCGCCGCGGTGGGCGACGACTACGTGCGCATCGGCGATCTGGCCTACCGTCTCGAGGGGCACGAGATCGATCTGGGCCTGCTGGTCCGGCAACCGCTGCTGTGGTTCGCCAACCCCCAACTTCTGCGGTTCGGGCCCTGCCGCCCCGGATGGGACACGGCCAACGGGCCCTTCTCCGAGCAGGTGATCCTGGCCGGGGAGCCGGCGCCGGGCGCCACCGATCAGGACCTGGACAGCGGCATCGATCGCTCGCTGGCCGAGGTCGATCACCTCTGCCGCACGGCCCTCTTCGCCCCTGTCGCGGAGGCGGTCGCAGCCATCGCCCAGCTCGACGACCTGCTGGAGCACTTGGGGGCCCGCAACGGCCGCGCCGTCCGCCGCCGCCTCGAAGCCCTCGCCCACCATCACGACCTGACCGTGCGCTGCCGCGCCTATCAGGTTCTCGTGATGGACGACCCGGCGCCCGACTACCAGCGCTACCTGCCGGCGTTCATCGAGTCGGGGCAGCCCTTCCTGGACGAGGAGAGCATCCGCACCATCACCCAGGCGGCCATCGAGCCGCGGCGCCTCCAGGCCCTGCGCCAGAGACTGCACTCCTACCGCTCCCAGCTCACCTGGCCCGGCGACAAGCGCACCCACCATATCTTCAAGGACATGTTCCGGCTCCTGTCCGATTTCGGCCGGGCCCAGCCCGAGTTCTACGGCACCATCCGCGAGGAGCTCGTGAGCTGGATCATGCACGATGAGGACCCCTACCTCTCGCGGTTGGCGAGCCGGGAGTTCGACAAGCTGTCCGCCTGGTACGAGCAACTCCTGATCAACGACGGCGAGGACGCAGCCCCCGACGCCTGGGGCGACCGGATCGTGTTCCAGGAAGGCCTCGCCGACGACGAACTGACCCGCCTGCACGAGGTGCTCATCGGCACGACGTTCCTGCGCCAGTCGGTGCTGCTGGCTTTCGAGGGGGCCGTCCTGCGGCGGGAGGACATCGGGCCCGGCGGCGTGTGGGTCTCGCGCATCATCAGCAGCTACGAGGACTCCCGCTACCGCATCAGCATCAACACCCGCAGCGGCAAGCACTTCGATCTGCAGCTGATCCTGCGCCAGGACATCGACCGCAACCTCGTGCGCAACACCATCTACTGGTACATCGCCC
>JAUUZX010000107.1 GCA_030592025.1 bacterium
AAATCCGGTAGTAGTCTATGATTTTGTCACTTAGCAACGGGGGAGACGGCGGAGCATATTCTCCGTCAAACAGGGGTTTAGGAGAACACATCATGGATCAGAAGAAAATGTATGAGAAGCCCCAACTCGTGTCCCGCAAGGTCGAGCTGGGTGTCTTCGGTGACTACGGCGACAGCAACATCCGTCCCCCGAAGGGTTCGAACTGGGGTGCCGACACCATCCTGCCCGGCACCGACATCCTCATCGATGAGGGCATGCGCATGGAGTAGTCGCCACGGCGACACCAGGCAGAGATTACGAAAGCCGCCTCTCTTCGGAGAGGCGGCTTTCTACGTGATCTGACGGCCCGTCACCTAGGCCCCCGCGGCCAATTCGGTATCAGGGACGGGATCGACCATGGCGTCCAAGGCCCGGAAGAGCAGAATCCTGTGGTGCCGCCGGTGCTTGAGGGGCGTCCAGAAATCCTGCTGCTCCTTCTCCGACAAATCTCCCCAGTGCTGGCTGATGAAGCCGATCATGGCGCCGGTGGCCGCCAGGTACTGCGCCAGCACCTGCTCCATGGTGAGCCGCACCACCTCGACCAGGGCCTCCTCGCTCCGCCGCGCGAAATCATCCGGCGGCGGCGGGTCCCGGTCATTCAGCTTGTCCTTGAAGAATCGTACGGTGAAGTCGTCCCAGAAAGCAATATGCCCCAGGGTTTCCTTGTAGCTCAAGGTGCCCTCGGGGCCCCGCTGGTCGCATAACGGAGACTGGACAGTCGTCAACCGCCGCCTTAGGATGCGGTCCTCGTCGAGAATGGCATCCGCCAGTGTCTGCCAAGGCATCAATCTGCCTGTCACTTTCCGGCGAGAAGGGAACGAAGCAGAACGCGCTACGCGCTTGGCATCAGTATCGGCATCCCGTGCTCCCCACGCAACAGGCGATCCGGGCGGCACATCGGAGCGGACGAGGAGGAACCCACGATGTTTGGACGCAGAAAATGGTTGGCCGTCATGGTGGTGGCGGTGGCCCTCGTCGCCGGCATGGCTCCGGCGACATCGGCCAAGGAAGCCAAGGACCGCGCCGGCCGCTGGGGCCTCGGGCTGGAGACCGGGATGTGGAAGCGCACCGGGGGCGATCTCGACTACAGCAATCTTGACCAGTTCGCCGCCTTCATGGTGAATCGTGGCCTCGCCGAGGACTGGAACCTGCAGGTGGCCCTGCGTTACGGGTACACCCGCAGTGGCGTCGCCCAGACCGGTGAGGACGCCGGCTGGTCCACGAGCACCGGCGCGGCCCTCTACACGCCGACCTGGCAACCCTCCATCAAGCTCCAGCGCCGCTTCGCCCTGAGCGAGTCCGTCACCCCCTTCCTCGGCGCGGGCATCGGCCTCATGTCCTGGAAGGTCGTCGACAAGATCAACGAGGAGGGCGACGTGGGCCTCATGCCCGACGGCGAGCCTGTCCTCGGTTTCAACGAGAGCGGCGAGCCCGTCGAACTCAGCGCCACCAACCTCGCCCTCACCGGTGAGATCGGCCTGGAGATCGCCCTCGGCGAGGCGTGGGCCCTCAACGGCGGCGCCCGCCTGCACTGGGCGCCCAACGACCTCGACAATGTCGGCCTCAGCTCCCGCTGGGGACCCGAGGATGTGGACGCCAACACGATGGCCGTCGATTTCTTCCTGGGCGCCACCCTGTGGTTCGGCGCCGACACGGATCGGGATGGCGACAGCATCCCCAACAGCAGCGATGCCTGCCCCGACCAGGCCGAGGACGTGGACGGATTCCAGGATACCGACGGCTGCCCCGATCTGGACAACGATGGCGACGGCGTGCCCGATCTCCGGGATGACTGCCCCGGCCAGGCCGAGGACCTCGACGGCTACGAAGACGACGACGGCTGCCCCGACCCGGACAACGACGGCGACGGCGTGATCGATGCCCGTGATGGTTGCCCCGACCAGGCTGAGGACCGCGACGGTTTCGAGGACGCCGACGGCTGCCCCGACCTCGACGACGACGGCGACGGCGTGCTCGACACCGAGGACCGTTGCCCCGGCACCAGCGCCGACGTCCCGGTGGACGAGTTCGGTTGCGAGATCGTGGTGTCCATTCCGGAACCCGCCGTGGAGACGGAGCCCGTGCCGGCCCCCGGCCAGACCGTCATCATGGAGCTCGCGGGATTCGCCTCGGGCAGCGCGCGGCTTCTGCCGGGATCCGAGGTCTACCTCGACCGCTGGGCCAGGACCCTGCGCGACGACCCGGCCATCCGTATCGAGGTGCGTGGGCACACCGACAGCCAGGGCTCGTCCGAGATCAACCGGGACCTCTCCCAGCGCCGCGCCTCCCACGTGCGGGACGAGTTGATCCGTCGGGGCGCAAGCCCGCTCCAGATCACGGCCGTCGGCTACGGCGAGGACAAGCCCCTCACCACCAACGAGACGCGGGACGGACGTGCCCGGAACCGGAGGGTGGGGTTGCATCGGGTGCGCTGACCCACCGAGATCGTCAGCTCGATCATGGGCATCAACGCAACGAGAGCCGGGTCCCGGAACCCGGCTCTCGTCTTTTCAGGCCGGGGGCGAAGCCGGCCCGTCATTTCCATCAGAGGATGGGACCCGCCGCCAGCGAGATGATGTTCTCGCGCTGGGTTCCCAACTTGGCCACCAACCTGCGCACGGCCTCCAGGGGCACATCCGCGGCGTCGAAACTGTTGGCTACCCAGAGTTCCGCGGCGCGGGCGTCGCCACCATGCTCGACAGCGAATTCCGTCACCCGCTCGGCCACCTGCAGGGCCGTGGCCATGACCCGTTGTGCACCGGCCCGGTGGGGTTCGTGGTGCCAACGCACGGCCGTGACGATCTGGAACGGCAGCTTCCATTCGGCGAGCAGCGCCGCGCCGGCCTCGGCGTGGTCGTGACCGGTCAGGCACCGCTCCATCTCAGGTGTGATGACGAAATCCGTGTCGGGCTCCGCCAGGGCCACGGCCGATTCAAAGTCCGGCGCCAACACCCGCGGGGGCGCGGCCACGCTCATCCCATCGGAGCCCGCGACCCGGGACGGGGCGGTCGTCGTCGCGGGGGCGCCCTCCCTGGCAACCCCCATCCTCACGAGTTCCGGATCCAGGACGAGTTTGCCCACGTCGTGCAGCAGTCCGGCGGTGAAGGCCCGGTCCCGCAATTCCCCATGGCCCATGGCCCTGACGAGGGACGCCGCGCCGTAGGCCGTGATCAGGCTGTTCTGCCAGAGCCGGTCCATGTCCAGGCCGTAGCCCGGAAGGTCCCTTCGCAGTACGGGCTCGAGGCACAGGGCGAAGCAGAGGCGGGCGAAGGTGAGGTTGCCCACCAGGACCAGGGCCTCCCGCGGGCTGCCGATGGTGCGCTGGAAATTGTAGATCGACGAATTGCAGAGCTTGAGGAGCCCGGCAGTCAAACCGGGATCATTCTCGACGACGGGCACGAGGCTGCTCGCGTCCACCACCGGGTCCTCGATGATGTCGATGAGCGACACCAGCGAATCGATCCGCGCGCTGACGCACGCGGCATCGGCGACGAGTTCATGCAGGGGGGCCATGGGGCGAGCCCTCTCTGCCCGTGAACGAACCCGGGGTTCGCGGCGGAGGGCGATACCACCGCGAAACCAGGTGCCGGGCTCCTCAATGTTTCTGGAAAGGTTTTCGGACGGTGGGCGGGACCTTGTAGATAGGGAAAACCTCAAAGACGCTTAAGGCTTCACCTTCAGATGGTGGTGCTTTTTCTTGCCTACCTGGAGAGCGATGCGGCCGTCGGCCACCTGGTCCCGATTCAAGCGCAGCAGTTCGTCGGACACGAGCTCACCATTCACCCGCACCGCGCCCTGGCGGATCATGCGACGCGCCTCGCCCCGACTCTTGAGCAGGCCGCTGTCGGCCAGGGCCTGCACCAGGGGCAGCCCCTCGCCGTCCAGGTCCGCCGCCGCCAGATCGCTCGACGGCACCGCGCTTGCATCGGCTCCGCCACCGAAGAGGGCGGCTGCCGCCTGCACCGCGCCGACCGCCTCGTCGGCGCCGTGCACCAGGGTCGTGACCTCCCGCGCCAGGACCTGCTTGGCCTCGCGGGTGTCGGCGCCGGACAGCGCCTCGAGGCGTTCGATCTCCTCGCGAGACAGCAGGGTGTAGAGGCGCAGGAACCGTGACACGTCGCGGTCGTCCACGTTCACCCAGTACTGGTAGAAGTCGTAGGGCGAGGTGCGGGCGGCCGAGAGCCACACGGCGCCGGCGGCGGTCTTGCCCATCTTGGCGCCGCCGGCGGTGGCCAGCAGGGGTAAGGTCAGGCCGAAGACCTCGGTGCGGTTCATGCGCCGGCAGAGGTCGATGCCCGAACAGATGTTGCCCCACTGGTCGCTGCCGCCCATCTGCAGCCGGCAACCGTGGTCGCGGTTCATGACCATGAAATCGTAGGCCTGGAGGATCATGTAGTTGAACTCGATGAAACTCAGGCCGTGCTCCATGCGGGTCTTCACCGAGTCCCGCGCGAGCATCTGGTTGACGCTGAACATGCGGCCCACGTCCCGCAGGAATTCGATGTAGCCGTAGTCCACCAGCCAGTCCGCGTTGTTGAGCAGGAGGCCTTCGGTGGGCCCATCCCCCAGGCGCACGAACCGCGCGAGGTTCTCGCGGATACCTTCGAGGTTCTCGTTGATCTGGTCCAGGGAGAGCATCCGACGCAGCTCGGTCTTGCCGCTGGGGTCGCCCACCATGGCGGTCGCTCCGCCGAGGATGGCCACGGGCCGGTGGCCCCAGCGCTGCAGATGCACGAGGCCCCTGATGGGCAGCAGGCTGCCGGCGTGCAAACTGTCGGCGGTGGGGTCGAAGCCCACGTAGGCCGTGACGGTTTCGGCGGCGAACAGGGCGTCGAGGCCCTCCTCGTCGGTGCACTGTTCGAAGAAGCCGCGCCACTTCAGTTCGTCGAGCAGGGATGTGAAGTCGCTGGTCATGACCGCCGCCGGGTAGGTGTTCGTGGTGGTGACCGCCGTCCGCCGGACTCCCTCGAGTCCGCCCGCTCGCTTGTGGTCCTGACAAGCCCGACCGGAGCCGGGCTTCCACGCGAGAACGGACGGGCTCCAGGAAGACCTGCAGACCGCGCTGTCAGAGCATCGTCGACGGTCACCTCACGGTGACGCGCTCGAGATCATCGAAGAAGTCCGGATAGGATACCGCCACACAATCCGCATCGTCCAGCGCCGTTTCGCCCTCGACGACGAGGGCGGCCACGGCCATGGCCATGGCGAGACGGTGGTCGCCCCCGGTGGTGTGCACGACGGCCTGTCCGGGCGCGCCGCCGCGCAGCGCCCGGCCACCGTTGATGACGAGACCGTCGGGGTGTTCCTCGACGCGGACGCCCAGGGCGGTCAGCCCCCGCGCCACCAGGGCGAGACGGTCGCTCTCCTTGTGGCGCAATTCCTCGGCCCCGGTGATCTCGGTACGCCCGGGGCAGCAGGCGGCCAGCACGGCGAGCACCGGGATCTCGTCCACCAGGCCCGGCACATCGGCCGCGGTGATGCGGAAGGCCCGGGGCGAGCCCGCCGTGATGGTGACCGCGCCCCGCGGCTCGCCACCGGCGGGTCCGGAAAGGTTGGGCGTCATGTCCACCCGTGCGCCGGCCCGTCGCAGCACCTCGAGAAAACCGATCCTGCCCGCCCCCAGGCCCACACCCTCCACGGTGAGGGTCGACCCCGGCACCAGGGCCGCCGCGGTGAGCAGGAAGGCCGCGCTGGAAGGGTCCCCCGGCACGGCCACGTCGAAGGGCGCCAGGGCGCTGCCGCCCGGGGCGCGCAGCTCGTCACCCGCACCGGTGGCCACCTCCAGCCCCATGACCCGCAACAAACGCTCCGTGTGGTCGCGGCTGTCTCCGCCGCCGCGGACGGTGGTCACGCCCGCCGCCTGCAACCCCGCCAGCAGGAGCGCCGTCTTGAGCTGGGCGGAAGCCACGGGCAGATCGTGGCCGACGCCCTTCAGGGGCGCCCCGGAGATGCGCACAGGCAGGTGGTCGGGCCGATCGCACCAGGCGATGTCGGCCCCCATGGCGCGCAGGGGATCGACGACCCGGGCCATGGGGCGACCGCGCAGGGA
>JAUUZX010000179.1 GCA_030592025.1 bacterium
AAAAAAGCCGCGGACCGATGGTTACCGGTCCGCGGGCAATATGGCACAAGTCCGACGGATCATCCACCCTGACGGGCCTTCTTCCGCTCGGCTGCCTTCACCTTCATGAAGTCCTCCATCCGGCCGACCTGCTGACGGGCCGAGGACGCATACTTCGCGTGGCCGCTGGCGGCGCACTCGGCGAATTTCACCTTGGCCGCCTCGTACTCCTCGGTGCACTCGAGGGCCAGCCCCCAGGAATAGAGAATGGGCGCCAAGGCCTGCCGGCCCTTGGCGATGTGCCTCTTGTAGGCCTCGGAAGCTGCGGTCTTGGCGGCAGCGCACTGACCAGCCTCGACCATGACCTGGACCATGGTGCCGACCTCGGTGGTGTCGTCGGGCTTCATGGCCACGTACTTGCCGTAGGAAACCACCGCATCGGCATCACGGCCCGCGGCGTCCTGGGCTCGCGCCAGGGTGAGCAGGGCGTTGGGCTGGTCCGGATTCTGCGTCAACATCTGGTTCAACAGGTCGATGGCAGCCGCGAAATCCTTCGCCACCATCTTCTTCTTGACCAAGTCGTAGGTCGTCGAACCGCCCGCCGCACCGCCGTACTGGCTGGCCAGGTCCGTGTAGTAGCCCGCCTTGGTGTTGTTGCCGGCCCGGCGCTGCTGATCCGCCGCCTTGGTGGCCGACTTCGTGAGCTGCTTCAGCACGTGCTCCCGGTACTGGGGGCAGGCGTCCAGCGCGTGCTCGAGGACGTCCACCGACTGGCTGTAGAATCCCGACGCGTAGTGCATGGCGCCCAGGTTGTACAGGACCCCGCAATCCTCCGGCGCCAGCATCTCGGCCTTCATGTACTCCGCGCGCGCTTCCTTGTACAGCTTCTGCTTGGCCAACGATTTGGCAAGGTTTGCGAAGTCCCCCGCCTCGACCTCGTCACCCCGCAGATCGATGACCTCGATGAAGTACTCCGTCGCTTTGACGTAGTCCTGCTTCGCGACGAAACACGTGCCCAGGCCACGGGTGGCTTCGACGTGTTCCGGACAGACGGTCACGATGGAATGCAAACGCGCTATGGCCTGATCCCACTGCTGGTTCGTCAGGAACTGGGCAGCCGATTGGTAGGCGAGGTTCGCCTCCTGCTTCTGTCCGGGCAGACACTCGGCAAACGCGGCGCCGGCGATCAGCAGGATCACCACGGACAAAACAGCGGAACTGACGGGAATGCGGGTTTGCCTCGTCAAGAGCACGGGGGATACCTCCAGGTAGGCCTTGGCCTCCAAAAAAGACGCGGGCCACATAGAATGACATGGGACCGGGATCACTACGGAAGAACCCGGAGAATCCGGGATCCCGATGAATATAGACGCGCATTAGGGGTGTGTCAATCAGAGCGCGCGGGGTCCAGGATGTCGTTGCATGGGGAAACAACCCATCAGATCGGAAGTTCCCGCGGCGGTTCATCCTCCTCCTGCCGGTACACCGCTCGCATGGAAACCGGGTCCGACCGCAGATCACCGAAAAGGACAATGGGCAGCCGCGGATCGGCCATGGCCCGGCCGACGAAATCGAAGAGGCCGATGGTGTCGGGTTGTTCGTCCAGACCGATCAGCGCCAGCAACACCGGCACGTCGTCCGGTACCTGATCGACGTACCCGCCCGGCCCGGTGATCACCCGCAGGCTGTGGTCCCACTCCCAGGTCGACCAGGGCGCCAGGCCTTCCAACAGCGGTCGCGAGGGATCGAATCCGGCCACGACCTGGCCCGCCTGGGATCCGACCGCCGCCACCCCGCCGACAATCACGGCCAGGGAGGTTCGGGACGGCCACACGGGACGACCTTCCCCCGGCAAGGCCACGGGCAAGCCTGCGGAGGCATCGGCCTCGACCAGGAGTACATGGTCCGACCACGCAATGCTCAGGGCATCCACCTCGGCCCCCGTCAGGGCACGGGGACCCGGCCCCACCACAAAACGGACGCCCTCGGGCGGCGGTGTTCCCGGTTCCCAGACGCACATGTCGCGACCGTCGGGCACCGTGGGCGCCGCCGTCGAGGTCAGGGCCACCGCCACGCCTTCGGCGGCCAGCATATCGGCGCACAGTCCGAGCAGGGTCGTCTTGCCTCCCCCGCCCACGCAGACAAGCACGTGCCCGCCCTCCCGGGGCAGGACGTCATGCCAGGGCTCGAAGAACTGGAAATCCACCGTCAACCCTCCCCACCGGCGCCGAGGCACATGGCGTAACAATCCAGGAGTTCATCGATCATGGGCTCGCGGCCGTAGCCAGCAGAGCGACGCCGGGCCGCCTCCCCCAACCGTGCAGCCAGCCCCGATTCCGTCTGCAGTCGCCCCAGCGCTCCCGCCAGGGCGGCAACATCGCCGGGGGGCACGAAGAGATGGGTCTCTCCCTCGACGCCCAAATCCCGGACCCCGGTGGGCAGGTCGCTGGCCACCACGGGCAGGCCGGCGGCCATGGCTTCGAGTTGGGCCAGACCGAAGGTCTCGCTGGCGTCGAGGCTCGGCAGCACGAAACCCCGGGCCCCGGCCATGGCAGCCAGGAGTTCATCCTCCTCCAACCGGCCCCGAAAGGCCACCCGAGCGCCAAGACCGAGATGCCCCGCACGTTCCTCGAGTCCCGGGCCGAGGGGGCCTTCCCCCACGATCTCCAGGTACGCCCCGGGGACCTGGGCGATCGCGTCCAGCAGCACCTCCAGCCCCTTGTAGGCCACGAGGCGACCCACGAACAGGAAGGGGCCGTCGTGGCGCGGTTCCACCCGGGACCAGGGCTCAGCCGGGATGCCGAAGGGCACGACCCGCACCTTGTCCCGCAGCCCTGCCAACTCGCGGGAATTCTCAGCCAGGCTTCGCGACGAGACGCAGATGCCGGCGGCCCGCCTCAGGCAGGCCAGTTGGAGGGGCACGGCGAGGCGGCGGCCCAGACGCTGACGGGTGATGTCGGCGTGGTGCCACACCGCCAGGGGCGGCACATCGCGTCGGCCCAGAATCTCTTCCAACCGGGCCGCCAGCAGCCACGCCGCAGCCGCCAAGGGGTTCGGCAGATGGAGGTGGACCAGATCCGGGCGCCGGCACGCCAACTCCCGCCGGATGAGCCCGACCAGGGTCGGCGTCAGCGGCTGGGACTGGAACTCGCCACAGGTGAAGGCGCGCAGGACGCGCACCGTGCCCCCGTCCGGCGACGCCATGGTGCGTTGGCCATCCACCCCGCCTCCGGCCACGAGCAGGTCGACGTCGTGGCCACGGGCGGCGACGCCCTCGGCCAGGTGCCGCAGCACCGTCTCCATGCCGCCGCGGCGGGGATGGTAGTATTTGCCCAGATGGAGGATACGCATGGGCGGGAGTGTAGGTCCTGGACGCGCCCGGGTCAAAGTGACGCTGGGACCGGCACCACAAAAAAGCGGCCCCTCCGGAGAGGGGCCGCCGTCCGTCGTGGTCGACAGGGGCTACATCATGCCGCCCATGCCGCCCATGCCGCCCATGCCACCCATGCCACCCATGTCAGGCATGGCCGGGCCGTCCTTCTCGGGCTCGTCGGTGACGCAGGCCTCGGTGGTCAGCAGCATCGCCGCGATCGAGGCCGCATTCTGCAGCGCCGAACGGGTGACCTTTGCGGGGTCGATGATACCGGCCGTCATGAGGTCTTCGTACTCGCGAGTGGCGGCGTTGAAGCCCAGGTTGCTGGACTTCTTCTCCTCGCGGAGACGCGCCACGACGAGGCTGCCCTCGACGCCGGCGTTCTCGGCGATGAGCCGCAGGGGCTCCTCCATGGCGCGAGCGACGATGTCGCGGCCCACGGCGGCCTCACCCTCGAGGTCCAGCTTCTTCACCGCATCGGCGGCGCGCAGCAAGGCCACGCCGCCACCGACGACGATGCCCTCTTCCACCGCAGCGCGGGTGGCGTGCAGGGCGTCCTCGACCCGGTGCTTCTTCTCCTTCATCTCCACCTCGGTGTAGGCGCCGACGCGGATCACCGCGACACCACCGGCGAGCTTGGCCAGGCGCTCCTGGAGCTTCTCGCGGTCGTAATCGCTGGTCGTGTCCTCGATCTGGGCACGGATCTGCGCGACGCGAGCCTTCACGTCGCCGGCCTTGCCCTTGCCACCGACGATGGTGGTGTCGTCCTTGTCGATGGTGATCTTGGCGCAGCGACCGAGGTCGGCCGTGGTGGTGTTCTCCAGCTTCAGGCCGGCATCCTCGCACATCACGCGGCCACCGGTCAGAACGGCGATGTCCTCGAGCATGGCCTTGCGGCGGTCACCGAAGCCCGGCGCCTTCACGGCGGCGATGCTCAGGGTGCCACGCAGCTTGTTGACCACCAGGGTCGCCAGGGCCTCGCCCTCGATGTCCTCGGAGACGATCACCAGGGGCTTGCCCATCTGCGCGATCTTCTCGAGGATGGGCAGCAGGTCCTTCATGCTGCTGATCTTCTTGTCGTGGATCAGGATGTAGGGATCGTCGAGTTCGACCCGCATCTGGTCGGCGTTGGTCACGAAGTAGGGGCTCAGGTAGCCGCGGTCGAACTGCATGCCCTCGACCACGTCCAGCTCCATCTCGGTGCCCTTGGCTTCTTCCACGGTGATGACGCCGTCCTTGCCCACCTTGTCCATGGCGTCGGCGATGATCGCGCCGATGGCCTGGTCGTTGTTGGCACTGATGGCCGCCACGTTGGAGATGGTCTCGCTGTCCTTGACCGGCTTGGCCTGCTTGCGGATGCTCTCCACGGCGGCGGCGGTCGCGATCTCTATACCCTTCTTGACGAACATGGGGTTGGCGCCGGCGGCCAGGTTGCGCAGACCCTCGTGGATCATGCTCTGGGCCAGGATGGTCGCCGTGGTGGTGCCGTCGCCGGCCACGTCGTTGGTCTTGCTGGCCACTTCCTTGATCATCTGGGCGCCCATGTTCTCGAAGGGCTCCTTGAGTTCGATCTCCCGGGCAATGGTCACGCCGTCGTTGGTGACCGTCGGTGCGCCGAACTTCTTGTCGAGGATGACGTTCCGGCCCCGCGGGCAGAGGGTGATCTTCACGGTGTTGGCAAGGGCGTCCACGCCGCGTTTGAGACTGTCGCGCGCGTCCTCGCTGAAG